>CAZCWN010000070.1:0-7826 GCA_964502375.1 uncultured Rhizobium sp.
ACCTAGGATTTGCTTGAATCGGTTGGCAGGAGCCTAAACGCGACTGGGGTTAAAAAATGGAATTGTGCAAATTAGAAATGATTTTGGTGATTTTAATTTTGGCGGCCCGTGCCCACCAATAGGCGATAAACCTCATCATTATATCATAACAGTGTATGCGCTAAAAACTGAAAAACTTGATGTAAAAGAAAATTTCACTGCGGCTCATGCAGCCTTTATGATTAATCATAATGTTATCGCTAAAGCGCAGCTAACCGGGCTCTACGGACGTTACAATATCTGTAATTTTCTAACACCACGCTTTAATCCCTATGATATGGATGCCCATCAATTATGGTTTGGGCACGATAAAGCTGTTCAATTAAAATTGAGCGCACCATCAAATGCGGGAAAGTCATTAGCCCCAGAGAAATTTTTAACGAAGCTTTTTGTAAAACCGCTGCACAAAGCCCATCTGACCCTCCAATTACGAAGGTTAAATCAGAATCACCACTAACCCCAAAATCAGAAATTAATTTAGAGAAATTTCGGCTGCTGAATTCTTTTCCCTTTTCATCTAAAACAATTAACTTTGAAGAAGGCTTCAAGGCCTTTAGAATTAAGGCTCCTTCCTCTTCTTTAATTTTTTCTACCGAAAAATTATGGGCATTTTTTAATTCTAATTCCTTCAGGTCAACTTTCCATTTCAGGCGTTTCAGATAATTTTCAAATACCACCTTATGAGGAGAATTTTCAAATTTTCCGATAGATAAAATTGAGATTTTCATAAATTAATTCTTGATTGGAGGAATAGTTAAATTTCTAGCCTTGCAACTTATCAAAAAATTGCCTCTAATTAGGCAATAACTTTCTAACCAATTAATTTAAATCATGAAAATTGCGATTTATCCAGGCACTTTTGATCCAATAACTTTCGGGCATATCGATATTATCAACAGAGCTTCAAGGTTGTTTGATCACCTGATTATCGCTACTGCCAAAGATAATTATAAAAATCCTCTTTTTGATCTCGATGAGCGCGTAGAATTGATTAAGGCAGAAATAAACAAACTTGAAAATGCTGATAAAATTTCCGTCGAAAAATTTGAAGGATTATTAGTGCATTTTGCTCGCAGCAAAAATTCCCGGGTAATTATTCGTGGCCTGCGCGCCGTTTCTGATTTTGAATATGAATTTCAAATGTTTGGCATGAATTCCAAACTTGATCCAGAAATTCAAACTATTTTCCTTCCCGCCTCTGAAACCAGTCATTTTATTGCTTCAAGGCTGGTTAAAGAAGTAGCAAAACTTGGTGGCGATGTTTCAAAATTTGTTTCTCAAAACGTTATTACCCAGTTAAATAAAAAGCTAAAATCCTAAATTAATGAGAATAAAAAACGAGGCTTGGATATTAGCTGATAATAGGCCAGGCACGGCCTCGCAGAGCATCGGCCTTGCTAACGAAATTGGTCTAGAATATAAAATTATCACTCTTGATTATAGCTTTTTTTCTTTTCTACCTAACTTTTTTCTAAGCAAATCGCTATTACATCTTTCACGCACCACAAAAGAAAAATTTAAGAATTTAGATTATTTACCAAAGCTTGTGATATCAGCTGGCAGAAGGGCTGCCCCTGTTGCGCTTTATTTAAAAAACCTCTCACAAAAACAAACAAAAATTGTACAAATCATGCATCCAAATTTAGATTTTTCTAAGTTTGATTTAGTGATTTTACCCAAGCATGACAACATTGCGGAAGTTAGATTCCCCAATCTAATTACCACTATTGGCGCACTCACAAAAATTAATGAAAAAAATCTAGTCGAAGAAAAAGAAAAATTTGCTTCTGAATTTGCTAATATTGAAAAAACAAAAATCGCTTTGTTACTAGGCGGCAGTTCAAACAAAACAAAATTCAGTATCAAATCAGCAAAAAAATTAGCCGAAATTGTGTCAAAAATTTCTCTAAATATGCAGGCAAAATTATTAGTTTTAACTAGTAGAAGAAGTGGGGAAGAGCTTGCACAGGCAGTAGAATCAAGCTTAAATTGTGATTTTCAATTCTTCGATTGGCCGGAAGTGAAAGATAAAAATCCTTATTTGGCAATTCTAAGCTATGCAGATTTTTTCATCATTACTGGCGATTCGGTTTCAATGATTTCCGAATGTTGTTCAACTGGAAAGCCGGTTTATATTTTTGATAAAGAAAAAATTTCCTCCTCCAAGCATCGTAAATTCCATCAAAATTTATTTGCCGAAAATTACGCTAAAAAATTATTAGGAGATTTAATTAAATTAGAAAATTTTGCGCCAAAAAAATTACAAGAGACACAAAGGGTTGCCACTAAAATTAAAGAAATTTTAGTTGATTAACTTTCTATAATTTTCTATATTATTTAAGTTTTAGAGCCTGTTTTTTAAACTTATTTAAATTCATATCTCCCTTTATTTCTCATAATTAACTAACTCGCAAATCGTTTAGCTTTTCAGCCATCTATTATTTGCGCGCTTATCTTTGATAATTACGAGTAATCGGACGAGTTATTGAGATAAGTTTCTCAAAAAATGCTGCAAATTATGTTAAAATTGAAACTAAATAAGTTTTCGAAAACAGGCCCTAAACTTCATTTTCCTAAAGCAATCAAGCTCTAGTGCCAATTAAAAATCAGCTAAAACAGATATATAATAAATGGCATTTCCGGCAAAAATTATGCGCCCGGATAACCGTTTTGCTTGCTTTATTTTCTTTCTCTTCTTGTACCGACCAAGGCTGTATCGAGGCCGATGATTTTGGTGAATATGAAACCCAAACTATTGAAGTTCCGGCCAACGCTTTAAGCAATAATTGTAACTATGATGCTTCACTTGATTTAATTGACGCTGTCCAAGGCTCTGGGGTAAAAACCTGTTTCATTAGTGGTAATGTTACTATCTATGATTCAACTGGCTCATCAAACACTAGTGAAACCGGTTGTGTTGGTTTCAGCGGCAATCCAGAGGTGCAAAACCTCTGTATTAATAATTGTGTTCAAACTTGTCTAACTAGCACTAATACAAATTCTGCAAGCGCTGAGCCCTATTGGACATCGACAGATAAAAGATCAAACAGCTCTAACTATGGAGTCACTATTTCACCTAGCTCAGAAATAGTTATTACTGCCATGGGCTCTGTACATTTGGGCGATTCCATAGAATATCCAACTAGCTATGTACAAGCTAATAATTTCAAACCACACACCAAGGCAGCCGATTGGAGCGACGTATTTTTCGACACAAACAATAACCAAGCTTTAAATATAAAATTCAGTGGATTGTGGAATGACGGCACTAACGACGTAGGTGCTGGCACCACAACTATTACCGGCAGTGCAAGTGACAGTAAAATATATAATGGTGCCAGAAGGCTGGTTGCTTTTTTAATTCTTCATCCAACCGGATATGGTTTTGATACCTCAGCAACTAGTGAAAAACTTGGCTCTAAGGGCGTTCCTCTATTGCCAGACCCTGCCGCATGGAAGTGCGACTATACCAGCGCCACCAGCACCACTGAATCAAATTGTTATAATCAACAAAATGGCTACACTAATAACGGTTATACTAATGTTGACGATAGTTTAGCTTCTGCAGTTTTCCCAATAACTTCTAGCTCTGACCAATCAAGCAGCGTTCTCAGCACCTATGGTGGTATGATTAGATGGAATGGCGATAATTTAAAGAATAACAATTATGATCCCTTTGCCAGCGCTATCTGTGATGACAATGGCTCCTGCACCAATACTGTAAACAACGAAACTGGCACGATAATTGGCGATGCCTCGTCAAGTGGCGGAGTTGAAATTACTAATAATTATAGCAATGCCTATAAAGTTTCCTTCCGTGCCCTTAATTCTGGCTGTAATAACACCAGCTTTAATGTAGCTATAAAAAATTCTTCTGGAAATTCACTATATAGCTTCCCCTCAACAGTGGCACCTTCTGACAGCTGGTCAACAAGCCATGTCACACTTGAATCGGGGCAAAAATTAGCCATAGGACAAATCACTGCAACTTATGGAAATAGCATAAATTGTGGACGGGCAATAGCTGTACGCTTCACAAAACATCACGATATAAAAATTCAGCAGTCCGGTTTCGCAAGGCTAACTATGCTTAATGGCCTTGCAGGCCAATCTTGCACTATCAATGGCCGCATCATAAATCCATCTGGAAGCCACTCAGACGATACCTTCACAGCTAATGGCAGCATCTCTGGCTTCACTGCTGATTTTTATGAATATGATAATTTCAGCACCAGCCCATCTTCTGACCCTCTAGCCAGCCTTATTGTACCTGCTTCAATTTCCACTTCCCTTAATTGGTCTAATAAAATTTTCGTGCGCAAAGGGCAAATTATCCGCCTTTCACCAGAGAGCTGGAATGGAACCTGGAGCACATCAAATTCACTAACTAGAGAATGCGGTATCGGCATGGCAATGCAAATTGAACCGCGCCCTGCCTTGTTTTGCCGTGGAGTTAACACTGATACTGTACAAAACCCAAGTTGCGTAGCAGATTATGATAGCAGCGGTACCTTAATTGGCTGTAAGGCAATTGCCGAAGAATGTAGCGATGGCACAAATGCCACTTATTATTGCCCTCTAGTTTCTTGCCAACAAGCGGTCACAGGCTGCTCTAACGGCACCTCCAGCAACAATTATGCCAAAACCGGATGCAGCCTTTCTGGCATAAATGATTCTGCGAATTGCACTTATAATACTTCTATTTCTCCTTATTACACTTCTACAACTTGCTCCTCTTGTTCAAATTTGCTGCTCGCGCGCGCTTCACAAGCTGCGATAAACAGTATCAGCAATATGAACCAATGTTATGATTTAGAAAATTATACCGGAAAAGTTGCCAATATTCCTTCTTCAACAGGCTTTAGCTCTACACAATTAGCTGATTCCTCCCTAGCCAAAGGCGCCACAAAATTAGGCATATTTAACGGCATTTATGGTAATTTCGAAAGCTTTTCTGACACTGGCACAACTGACTCCTCATCATTTAATCAAAGAATTTTCCAGATAAAATCTCCGATTATTTTTTCTTCCGCCAGCAGATTAAGATTTTTCATGCTCGATGGCTCTGATTTTAACAACACAAATGGTGCAGAACTCGCTTATTCTAACAATAGTGCTAGCGGCTCATCCTATAGTGGCAGTAACGGCTTTAAAATTTCTCTATCCGGCACACTTGATTATAATAATGGTAAATGGCTACAGGCCAGGCTTTGTTTGGAAAGCGGTGATAATACTGTTGATTGCAGAGGAGCAAACCCTACGCCGCTTGCAAGCCAACCAAGAGTAATTGACATTTCCACTCCAACATCGCCGGCCGAATCACCTAATATTACTAGCCGTTATAAGTTCGATAGTTATGGCAACATCACCAGAACCAGTAATGCCGTGGTTGCTGAAGGTGATTGTACCGCCGCCTCTAATGGTGTTGAAAGTGCAACCGGAGCAATGTTTTATTGTCACACTTACGAAAACAACATCAACAAACTTCGCCTTACTTTCAAAATCCTCGACCCCGAAAGCGGAAATTGCAATTTAACCGGTACTAATGACGGCATTAAAATTACCAACCCATATTACGATTCCTCAAGTTCCTCAAATACTGGCCAAACATGCAGCAGTTCCGAAACCCCTGGGAGTGGCGCTACTAACTGTAAAAAACAATATTACTGTGCGAGCAAGTATGCCAATAACAGTGGCATATATTATGTTACTGTTAAATCAAAAATAACTTCCTCTGATATTTCTAGTATGATTGGGGGAGTGATTCAGCCAGTAGTTGAATTAATGGATGGACCAAAACGCAATTGCTACACTGGCACCCAAGGAACAGATTTATTCTCTTCCACCCCAAATTATGACGGCGTTCTTGATGCCGATGGCATAACTTGTAACCCCGTTGCTGCACGAAATATTGGCCAAGCTGAAAGAATCTATAAATTGCTTATTTCTGATTCGCGTTATCAAGCAATTCTTACTATGTCATTAGGGGTTATGTATAGCTTTTACGGCTTCGGATATTTAATGGGCGTAAGCAACCTAAGCCATGGCGAACTGGTAAATCGCGTGCTAAAAATCGGCTTAATTTATCTTTTCATTGGTGAGACAGGTTGGAATTGGTTCAATGATTTTGTAGTAAAATTCTTTAAAAATGGCACTGATTATCTCGCCTTCATGATGGCTTCCTCTTTTGACAATTCCCCAGAAATTGCTCGCGCTATTGCCAACACAGATTTTTATGACAAATCCGTTCTCTTCAGCAGCGTTGATAAAGTTTTTGCCATGTTCTTTTCACAAGCCGTGCAGAAAAAAATCTCTGCTTTGCTTTTTGCTAGCATTTTTGGCTGGGCTTATTTGCTGATTATTTACAGCAGCTTCATGTTGTACGTTTACGCCGTTGCTAACGCGGTTCTGCTTTATTTAACTGCCCAAGTTTTCATTTCGATCCTCTTTACTTTAGGGCCAATTTTCTTCCTATTCACACTTTTCAATCAAACGAAAGAAATGTTTGATAATTGGTTGAAGCAATTAATCAGCTTTTCGCTGCAACAAGTCTTCCTATTGACTACCCTCGCCTTCTTTAACATGTTGATGTATGAAGTTATAAAAATGTCTTTGGGCTATAAAATTTGTTGGGATGATGTTTGGACAATCAATATTATTACTCGCGTTACCTTATTATCATTCTGGACTATTGCTTCACTGCCTCCACGCACCAACTCTCAATCAGAAGTTGGCAATATCGGCAACCCTGATGGTATCCCTTCCTTATTCAATATTTTATTCATTTGGGTTATTGCCTCGCTAATGAACAAATTTATTGATTTTATGACAAACCTTGCCGCAGCAATCGCCGGTGGTTTAAAAGCCAGCGAACTTGGAAAAGGGATCTCTGATACAGGCAAAGGCTTAAGAGAGCTTGCCAGCAAAACACGTGCAGAATTGTGGGAGAGAAGTGGTGGCCGTGCTGTTCAATGGTTGGATAGAACCCTCTTTGACTCAGGAAAACTTGCTGAAGAAGAGCGGCAAACCAGAAATAGACAAAATATTAAGGATATCTCAAACAAATCTGCTATGGCTGAAGCTGGCAATAAAGCAGTAACTGAATTCAAACGAGATAATGCTTCTTTGTTGAGTAACATGAGCAAAAAGGAACAAGCCGAAGCGCTGGCAAAAGTCAGAGATAATGCTATGAATGCAAAGGCCAATGAACTTGGTATTACTGATCCAACTGAAATTGCTCGTCTCAAGTCTGAAAAAGGTTTTAAATATGAAGGCAAAAATGTATTTGGCGCTGTAGCCGCTGCTGCTCGTCAAGCAGCAGGCGGAGGAGGAACTTTAGCTCACTCTTTATCGGAAAGAGAAATCAGCACTGCTTTCACTACCAAGGAAGCCAAAGAGGCATTTGAAAAAATGGATAAAGAAAAAAGGAAAGAATTTATCGAAGCTGCTGAAAAGGGTAAAATTGAGCTTAAACAATCAGGAGTTGTTGCCACTACTAAAGAAGCCTTTAGAGGGCTTTCTTCAGCTGCTTCGGAAGCTAAAAAAATAATCAGCGATGAAGAATATGATAAAGCTGCGAAAGAGCTAGAAAACGAAGGAGAAATCACCAGAATGGCCGCTGGCACTTCCTGGGCAAGAAGTGATGCTGAGAAAAAGAGGATTCGCGAAAGACAAAAAGCCAATATGGAAAGGAAAAAGGCCGAATTCAAACCGCAAGATATCGAAGCCATCACTTCTTTAAAAATGGAAGAAGAATATTTAACTCAAGCAGAAGAAATTGATAAGAA
>CAZCWN010000071.1:0-7743 GCA_964502375.1 uncultured Rhizobium sp.
ATTGCAAGTAAGCCGGTTATGGAATGAAAATCTGTTCTATTTAAGCGATTTGCCGATATTGATTCCGTGGATATTGAAGTGGCCACTGAAAATGCTGAAGAATTTATTAATGCTGTAAAATATTTGGGCCCAAGCTGGGGCGGCATTAACCTTGAAGATATTAAAGCTCCTGAATGTTTTATCGTAGAAAGCAAATTACGTGAAATCATGGATATTCCTGTTTTCCATGATGATCAACATGGTACTGCGATAATTTCTGCTGCCGGTATTCTTAACGCTTTGCACATTTCTGGCAAAAAATTTGAAGAGATTAAAGTAGTTGTGAATGGTGCCGGTGCTGCCGGTATTGCTTGTTTAGAGCTTCTAAAAGCCATGGGTTTGCCTCATGAAAATGCTATTCTTTGTGATACTAAAGGCGTGATTTACAAAGGCAGAACTGATGGAATAAATCAATGGAAATCTGCCCACGCCGTCGATACAAAAGCGCGCAGTTTGGCTGACGCCATGAAAGGCGCTGACGTTTTCCTTGGTCTTTCGGTTAAGGGGGCGGTAACCCAAGAAATGGTAAAATCAATGGCTAGAAGCCCGGTGATTTTTGCCATGGCTAATCCTGATCCAGAAATCACTCCGGAAGAAGTTAATGCTGTTCGCAGTGATGCTATTGTTGCTACGGGACGTTCTGATTATGAAAATCAGGTTAATAATGTAATGGGCTTTCCTTATATTTTCCGCGGAGCTCTTGATGTGCGTGCTTCTACCATCAATGAAGAAATGAAAATTGCCGCTGCTAAAGCTATAGCAGAACTTGCGCGTGAGCCAGTTCCTGAAGAAGTGTTAAGAGCTTATGGCAGACGCGAAATGAAATTCGGCCCGCGCTATATAATCCCTACTCCTTTTGATTCTCGCCTAATTCATATAGTTCCTCTTGCGGTTGCAAAAGCGGCGGTTGAAACCGGTGTTGCTAAAAAGCCAATTAAAGATTGGGATGCTTATAAAAAACAGCTTCAAGCCCGCCGTGATCCTTCAATTAACAGCTTAAGCCTGATATTTGAAAAGTTAGAAAAAAATCCAAAGAAAGTGATTTTTGCCGAAGGTGAGCAACCAGAAATTATCCGTGTTGCTGCAATGTGGCGCGACTCTGGTTATGGCAAACCAATCCTTGTTGGAAAAGAAAAAGTCATTTTAGAAAATATGAAGGAATTGGATGTGGATCCAAGAGATATCGAGATTTACAATGCCTCAATTTCCGGAGAAAATAATAAATATACTGACTATCTTTACGAAAAATTGCAGCGCGATGGTGTTCTACGCTCTGATTGCTCACGTATGGTGAAAAATGATCGCAATATTTTTGCCGCTTCAATGCTTGCGTGTGGCCATGCTGATGCCTTGATAACAGGGCTTACCCGTGGTTATCGCAAAAGCCTTACTGATGTTTGGAAAGTTATTAAAAACAAAAAAGACAAAATCATCCTTGGTTTTTCTATGGTGATTTCTAATGGCAAAACCATTTTTATTGCTGATACCGCCTGCTCTGAGCTCTCTTCTTCTGAACATTTAGTAAATATTGCTATCCAAACCGCTAAGAAAGTGCGCGATATGGGTTATGAACCGCGTGTGGCCTTTTTGTCATTTTCTAATTTTGGCTCTGCATTAAAAACTGAGTCAGAACGCATCAAACGTGCCGTTGAAATTTTGGACGATATGAAGGGAATTAAATTTGAGTATGATGGCGAAATAACAGCTGATGTGGCTTTAAATATGGATAAAATGGCAAGATATCCATTTTGCCGTTTAACCGGCCCTGCCAATATTTTAATTTGCCCTGGCCTACATTCTGCCAGCATTGCGACTAAACTTTTGGAAGAAATTGGAAATTGTACTGTGATTGGGCCAATTTTGGATGGATTTGAAAAATCAGTACAAATTGTTCCAATGCTTTCATCAATTAATGAGATTTTAAACATGGCCGCGATTGCTGCGGTTAATTCTTCTGAAAAATAATTAATTGTGAGGTAATATGGCAGGACCAGAGCAAGTACAGGGAATAAACACAGCGATGTTGGCTTCGATGAGCCAACATGCAGCTCATGCAGGAGATGCCGCTGCCCTCGGTGGCGGTGGAAATGCTGGCATCGGAATGCAAATAGGTGGAGAAATTAGCCAGGGCCTAAAAACCCAAATAGGCGTTGTCGGAGTTGGTAATGCTGATGAACTTATAAAATGTTTTACAGGTGCTCTTGAACAAAATCCATTTGAAGCATTCACTCAAAATATGTCGCCGTTTGGAATAGCTCACCAAGGGTTTGACATGAAGTTTTCTGGAGATATAGGGCTTGCAAATGTTGCCCCTGGAAAACAACTCAGTGCTCCTCCTGCAGTACCAGGCCTTATATCACATGGAGCTGGTGGACAAGAGCATTAGATCCCTTCCTTTTCATATATATATTGTGCAAATTCCTAGCTCATAGTGTTTGCGCACTTTCTTAGCGGTTTGGAGAGCAATATTCACCAAAGTAAAAGTAAGTTTGATTAAGCTATGCTAGAGCTAATTCCTAGTGCCTAGCGGATTCATGAAAGCGGGAATTAGGATTCAAGTTTAAACTCCTTATTTATTCCTTTTACCTTACCAATTGCTGAAAATGTTAGATTAGAACCGCTGAAGATTTTTTCTGCTATTTGCACAACATCCGATTTTTTTACTGATAGGATTTTTTTCATAATTTCACGGTCAGAAATTATGTGGCCATGAGATAAAATATCAGAGCCCAATTTTTGCATTCTAGTGCTAGTGCTTTCTTTAGCCATCAACAGGCTTGCTTCGAACTGCATGCGCACACGCTTTAGCTCTTTATCGGAAATTTTTTCGCAGATTTTTTTGACCTCAGTACAGGTGGCATCAATTAATTCATTAGTTTTTTCTGGCGTGGTTCCGGCATAAATTCCAAATAACCCGCAATCATGATAACTGTGGTTGAAAGCATAGATGGAATAAGCCAAGCCGCGGTTCTCGCGTACTTCTTGGAATAAGCGTGAAGACATCCCTCCCCCCAAAACCATCGCCAAAATTTGCGCTGTGTAGTAATCAGGGTCTAAATAAGATAGCCCCTTAAAGCCCATCACCAAATTTATTTGCTCAAGTTTTTTCTCTTTTCTGAAATCACCGCCAATATATTCGCCAGTTTCTACAGCCTTGATTTTATTATCACCAAGCTGGGTAAAATATTTTTTCGACCATTTCACTAAATCTTTTTCATTTATGGCACCAGCAGCAACCACGGCCATATTTTGGTAATTATATTGCTTACCAATGTAATTCAAAAAATCGCGGCGACCGAATTTTTTAATATTTTCTTCGGGGCCAAGAATTGAGCGGCCCAGAGCTTGCGATTGATAGGCAGTTTCTTGAAAATAATCGAAAATAATATCGTCGGGTGTGTCGTTAGTCATGGCAATTTCTTGCAAGATCACACCACGTTCTTTTTCTAATTCGCTTTTGTCGAAAGTGGAATTTTGAAGAATATCAGAGAGAAATTCGATGGCGAATTCGGCATGTTTTTTCAACACTTTGGCGTAATAAACCGTTTTCTCCCGCGAAGTGTAAGCGTTGATGCGCCCACCTATTCCTTCAAATTCTTCAGCAATTTGTCTTGCTGTTCTTTTCTTGGTTCCCTTAAACGCCATATGTTCAAGGAAATGCGAAATGCCATTAATTTTTATGTCCTCATTGCGGCTGCCCGTGTTCACAAAAACGCCAACTGACACGCTTTCAACATCTTTCATTTCATCAACGGCAACACGAAGGCCATTTGCAAGGGTGGTTATTTCTTTTTTTGACATGGGAAGAGGGTTAATTATAATCCAAGGAAATTAGTCTTAAGAAGACGAACACAATTAAAAATTCCATCAAAATAATGCGAACACCGCCTCTATTGTCAATCCGCGAAGCAACAATTTCTTTCGCCAAAAAAACTTTATTTGAAAACCTGAATCTGAATCTGTTTGCGCGAGATCGTATTTGTTTGATCGGCAAAAATGGTGTTGGCAAAACCACTTTAATGAATGCAATTGCTGGAGAATTTGATCTAGATTGTGGCGAGCGTTGGCTTGCGCCGGGTGCTGTTATTGGTTATCTTTCCCAAAGCGAAAAATTGCCCCCTAACCTCACCGTTTTTGATTTCATAATGAAGGGTTTAAAACTTGATGAACATAAATCCTATCTCGTCGATATAATATGCGAACATCTGAAAATCGATAAAAACGCTTTTACCCAAAATCTTTCCGGCGGCCAGAAACGTCGCGCCAATCTTGCGCGTTCTCTTGTTTTAGAGCCGGATATTTTGCTTCTTGATGAGCCTACGAATCACCTGGATTTGGAAGTTATTGAATGGCTAGAAAATTATCTGCAAACCTATCAGGGCGCGCTGCTAGTGATTTCGCATGATCGAAAATTTCTAGAAAAAATTTCTAATAAAGTTTTCTGGTTGCGTGCTGGTAATATCAAAATCAACAATCAGGGCTATAAAAATTTTGATGAGTGGTCGCAATCAATTATCGATCACGAGATGCGCGAATTAAATAACTTACAAAAAAAGTTCGAGCTTGAAAGCGGCTGGCTGCAAACTGGCGTGACCGGGCGCCGCAAAAGAAATATCGGCCGTTTGCATTATCTAGGAGAATTACGCCAAAAATTAGAAGCTCAAAGAAAGCTGGTTCGTGCTAATCAAAATCAGATTAAAATTGAATCACAAAAAATTGACGATGATGCGCCGCAGGTAATTTTGAGTTTGAATAATGTGAGCAAAGGCTTTGGCGAGAAAAATGAAAATTTAATAATTAATAAATTTTCTATAAAAATTCTGCGCGGTGAAAAAATTGGCATTATTGGCAAAAATGGCTCGGGAAAATCTACATTACTGAAGATGATGATATGCGAAACCCGCCCTGATACTGGCACGGTAAAACCAGCCCGTGATATTGAGATTTCTTATTTTGATCAAACGCGCAGCAAAATTAAGCTAACCTCTACCATCCAGGAAATTCTTTGTGATTCAGGTTCGGATTACGTCAAACTTGCTAATGGTAAAACCAAACATATTTGTGGCTATTTGAAGGATTTTTTATTTGATCCAAAAGACACTCACACCCTTGCTGGCACACTTTCTGGGGGGCAGCAAAATCGTTTATTACTGGCTAAATCTTTAGCCAATCCAGGAAATTTTATGATTTTGGATGAACCAACGAATGATTTGGATATGGATAGTTTGGACATGCTCCAAGAATATCTGGCGAAGTATGAAGGCACGCTAATTGTGGTTTCACACGATCGGGATTTTTTGGATAATGTGGCAACTTCAATTTTGGCATTTGAAGGAAATGGAATGATCACCCAGCATATTGGCGGCTATTCGGATTATTTAAATTATAAAAATAAAACTAACCCTTCTTCGGAGCCGGCTAAAATTACAACAAAAGATAAGCCTCGCTCTCCTGATGAGCTGCGGGTTGAAGAGCCATCCAAATTACCAGCAGAAAAAAAATTTTCTTATAAACACAAAATTGAACTAGAAAAGCTCCCCGAAAAAATCTCCAAATTAGAGAAAAAAATTCATGAATTAAGTATTGAGCTAAGCGAGACCGAAGATCGTAACTCAGCTAATTTAGCGCATATCGCCATGGAAATTGCTAAATATCAAAAAGAGTTAGACGGGGCAGAAGAAAGATGGTTGGAATTAGAAGAAATGAAAAGCAAGGCAGAAAATAGCTAAAATTTCTGCGCTGCTTCAATTGCGCCATAGCTAATAATGGCGCTGGCCCCTGCCCTTTTAAATGCCATCAAACTTTCATAAAAAGCGCCGTCAAAATCAAAGGCGCCTTTTTCAGCGGCGAGTTTCAACATGGCATATTCGCCACTAACTTGATAGGCGATAATTGGTAATTTAAAATTTTGTGAGGCTTCCTTAATAACATCAAGATAAGGCATTCCGGGCTTTATAATCAGGGTGTCGCAGCCTTCAGCAATATCTAAAGAAATTTCTCGCATTGCTTCGCGTGAATTACGAAAATCCATCTGATAAGTTTTTTTGTCAGATTTTTTTAGATTATTTGCTGATCCAACCGCATGTCTAAAAGGGCCATAGAAGCTAGAAGCATATTTTACCGCATAAGACATTAAGGACACATCGGAGAAATTTTTGCTATCAAGATAATTGCGAATCATGCCAACTCTTCCATCCATTTTGTCGGAAGGAGCCACCACATCGCAGCCTGCCTCAGCCTGCATTAACGCCTGGCGGCACAAAACTTCAATTGTAGCATCGTTAATAACATAACCTTTTTCATCGATAATTCCATCATGGCCGTGAGTAGTGTAAGGATCTAGCGCCACATCAGTTATAACCCCAATTTCGGGCACTGAATTTTTAATTTCAGCAATAGCTCGGCATATAAGATTTTTTTTATTAAACGCCTCTTTACCATCGACGGTTTTTAATTTTTGCTCAATCATGGGAAACAGCATCAAGGCAGGAATGCCAAGGCTATGCGCCTCTTGGGCTTTTTTTATCAAAAGATCAATCGATAAGCGGAAAACACCAGGTAAAGTGGGAATTTCTTCTTTCTTATTTTTGCCTTCAATTACAAAAAGTGGTAAAATTAAATCACTAGGAGATAGAGAATTTTCAGCGGTTAATTCACGTACCCAAGCCGCCTTACGATTGCGCCGCAGACGTGTTTTTGGAAATGCTTCAAAATAAAAATTTGTCATATTGTTTCTAAAGTCTAGTTTTCGAAGCCGCAAAATATCAATCCAGCTTTTAACCTTCCATGAAAAATATCTTAGAAGAAATTTACCAGCACAAGTTAATTGAAGTGCGCGAACGCAAGAAACAGATGTCTGTGCAAGAAATTTGTGCCCAAATAAAATGTTTGGAAAAACCAAAGGATTTTTTTTCGGCTCTCCAAAAAAAAAGTGAAAAAAATGAAATCGCTTTGATTTGTGAAGTCAAAAAAGCTTCACCCTCACACGGATTAATTCGTGAAGATTTTAATCATCTCGAAATTGCCAAGGCCTATGTGGAAGGAGGCGCCACCTGTCTCTCAGTTTTAACTGACGAAAAATATTTCATGGGAAAAAACCAATATCTGCAGGAAGTAAGGCAGAGCTGCGATTTACCTATTTTGCGCAAGGAATTTATGGTGGATCCCTATCAAATTTATGAAGCCAAAATGCTCGGCGCTGATTGTATTTTGCTGATTGTAGCCATGCTTAACAATGCCCAGCTGCGCGAACTAGAGCAATGCGCCTTTGACAGCGGGCTATCAGTGTTAATTGAAATTCATAACGAAGCGGAATTACAACGCGCCTCTAGAATGAAAAGCAAATTAATTGGCATCAATAACCGCGATTTAAAAACCCTTAAAGTTAATTTAGAAACCTCACTATTTCTCTCAGAAATGATTCCAACTGATTATGTTTTAGTTAGTGAAAGTGGGATTAAAAGTTCAGTTGATATTGAAATTTTGCAACAGGCTGGAATCAATTGTTTCTTGATTGGCGAGCATTTTATGCGCCAGAAAAATATTACCAAAGCGGTACAAGATATTTTTAAATTGGCTTAAGCTTGTTTCATATTTATAAGCTGCAACCGCAATTAGAAAAGATTTATGAGAACAAACCCTCACCTGCCCCTAGAGCCTGTCTTAAAACTCACAACCCAATAGCCAAACAAACGAAGGCTATAA
>CAZCWN010000072.1:0-7589 GCA_964502375.1 uncultured Rhizobium sp.
CCTTATTTTATATTCACGGTCAGGGCTATATAACATAGCGGCCATAGTAAACAAAGGTAGGTCTCTCAGAATATTTTCTTGCCTGGGTAATGACCTACTATTTTCTTCTGGATTCAACACCTCACTAAGCTCTTCTGGGTTAATCAGGCCATTATTCTCATAAAACTGATTTAGTGATTGAAGAGTCGTCTTATTATATTTTAAAGGCCCAGCTGGAGAAGGTCGCATAGTTTGTTTAGCAAATAAAAGCTTTTGAAATTCGGAAAAATTCTAATTAATGGCTGAGTGAAGTCGATGGAGCATAAATGTTCTATTGGCTAATTATTTTTCCCCAACCTTTTTACCACACTTTTTGTCCTCTTCTTAGAAATTTCGAAATTAGGAAATATACTGCAAAAAACAAATTTAGAAAAGAGTAAATTAATGATAATGCTAAAAAGTTAGTAAGAAGGACTAGGGCCTAGTCCTAGATGAGTAAATAGCTTTGCCCTGGAAAGCGGTGGTCTAATTTCCAGCATTTAAGTTATCAGGCTTGAGCTTTTAGGCAGGTATATTAAGAAAACCAAAAATAGGTAATTTCATAGTTTACAAAACTCGCCTCATCTCTTCGCCAGACCTATCAATTTGACCAACCCAAGTAGGGCTGCAATGTGGCGAAGGAGTGCGACTTCCTTCGGAATCGGTGCTAAGAGTTGCAGAGCTTGCGGCTGTTGTGGCGGAACCGTTTGATTTCCTTTCTTGCAAGGAGGCTGCCTCTTGTGACAATTCCCACTCCCGCCAAAAAACGGCCCTTATTTTCTTAAAGCGCGCATGATGAATTTCTAGAGAAGAAGATGAGCTTTCAGCTACTCTTATCACTAACCTGGCCCTCTCACAAGACTGAAACAAAGTTTTTAATACTATATTGAATAAAGGGTGATGCCCACTATATGCCCCGCTTTCTCCCAAATTTTGTTGCTCGGTAATAAATTCAACTAGCTTATCGATAGCTTTATCAATCCTCTCCTCCTTGGAAAGCTCGTCCTCTGCGGTGCTAGAAGCATGAGGGGTTTGGATCAACAAATGATCTGAAGTCAACGCAAATAATGGCTCATCCTCATCTTTTGAATCATCCCCAACTTTCATCTCTGACGGTATGCAATAATATTGAGATCTGCTTGAATAATTTTGGCGCAGATAGGCAATATCATTAGTAATTTGATTAGTTCGAATAAGTTCCTCCGAAGATTGAGGCCTATGGTTTATGATGCGCCAATCAGGATCGATAACAGGAAGCTCATCACCCACTGCCAAACTGCGCACTCGCAAAATAGGATTTCCAATAACTCGCAGCCCTGTAGTACGAATTGTTAATGCGGGCCAAACACTCTCAGAATCATGATTTGATCTACGTCTCATATATTTTAATTATAGCTTGTGACTTGAACTAACAGATTTATTTTTTTGGAGATTTTTTATAAACCAACCTCCAGCAATGCCTATCCTTTCAGATAAATCAATCGCCGAGCTTGTAGAAAAACACCGGATGATTGAGCCTTTCGCCGCTAATCAAGTTAAAGTTGATGCAAATGGTAATAGAATAATTTCTTACGGAAATTCATCCTATGGCTATGATGCGCGCGTTTCTAACGAGTTTAAAATTTTTACAAACATTGATTCCGCTGTGGTGGATCCGAAAAATTTTTCTGAAAACAGCTTTGTCAATCGCCTGACCGATGTTTGTATAATTCCACCAAACAGCTTCGCTCTAGCCCGCACGGTAGAATATTTTCGTATTCCAAAAGATGTTTTGGTAGTTTGTGTTGGTAAATCAACTTATGCCAGATGCGGAATCATTGTCAATGTAACTCCCCTAGAACCGGGTTGGGAAGGACATGTTACGCTGGAATTTTCCAATACAACACCGCTGCCCGCAAAAATTTATGCCTTCGAGGGCGTTTGCCAATTTTTATTTTTTAAAGGAGATCAACCCTGCTTAACCTCTTACGACAAAAGGCTTGGCAAATATATGGGCCAAACCGGCGTTACTTTGCCAAAAGTTTAATATGTTAAAGAAGATTTTTTTTACATTCTTTATCGCCCTAGCTCTAAGCGCCTCACCTTCTTTCGCTGAAAATTATGCATATGAATATGAGACAAGCATGCCTCCTAAACAAATAAAAACTGTCGACGAATATAAAGAAACCCTCCCCAATATTGAAAAAGAGACCCCATTACTTTTCGAACCAAAGAGGCCTACTCCCTCACGCTTCTTCGCCGCTGATTTATCAATGCCAGACACTTTTGCCACCAGCAATAATTTAGCCAAAAAAGTTGGCTCGTTTTACCGCGCTTTCGGCGAAATAATTTTTATTCAAGGAACAATTATTGATTCTTTCGGAGTGCCAATTGACGGGGTAAAAATTGAAATTTGGCAAACTAATGCTTCCGGAAAATATCACACTTTGCTTGAACCAGGTAGCGAATATATCGATAAATATTTCAGCATGTCTGGGCGTACAATTACTGATAATCTTGGCAATTACCATTTCATCACTATTATGCCTGGAGCCACACCAGGCCGCGCTCCACATATTAACATGAATCTTTATCATGAAAAATTCGGCAAACTCGCAACCGAAATGTATTTCGAAAATCACCCCTATAATGTCACTGATTACCAATATTTATCTTACGATGAAACCGACCGCAAGCTAGTAACTGCCTTAGTTCGCAGCTCGGATATCATGAACCCAAAATCAATAAAACTCTGTACTTTTGATATAGTGTTGAAGGGTACACAGCAATATAAGAGATTTTAGCTAGGGACCTTCGTATTAAGGCCCAATTCACACCAACAACGTAATTATTTAAAATAATGAAATCCCAAAGACAGCTTCAAATCGGTGAAACTATTAAGCGTACAATGTCAGAGATCTTCTTGCGCGACGACATTTTAAGCGTGCCGGGAAGCTATATTACAATTCTGGAAGCTGACGTCAGCCCAGACGCCAAAAGCGTGCGCATCTTTGTCGATATTTTTGGCAACGAAGCCATGCATGACAAAATTATTAAAAAACTTAATGAAGCCGCGCCACATTTTCGCTATCAATTAGGCAAAAAAGTTACTTTACGCAATGTACCCGAAATTATTTTTGTGCTTGATAAAACACAAACAAGGGCCATGGCTTTAGAAGTATTAATTAGCGACGAGGCATCTAAATATAAGGCTGCAGAGAAAAAGCCTAAAAAATCAAAACCAACTGCCCGCAAGAAAAAATGAAAAAAATTTCCATATTTGGATCAAGCGGTTCCATCGGTAGAAACACTGTCGAAGTTATAAGAAATAACCTTCAAAATTTCGAAGTTGTTTCTCTTGTTGCTAAAAATGATGTTGAAACTCTAGCTGCTCAAGCCTTGCTGCTTAACCCTTCATATGTGGTGATTGAAAATGAAAAATTTTTTCCTCGTTTAAAAGAAGCATTAAAAAACCTAAAAAAATGCCAGATTTTATGCGGCACAAAGGCCATTTTGGAAGTGGCTAATGTTCAATGTGATTTATTTATTTCGGCAATTGTGGGCGCCGCGGGAATGCTCCCCACTCTCACAGCCATAAAAGCTGGCTCAAATATCGCTTTAGCTAATAAAGAATCTTTAGTTTGTGCGGGAAATTTTTTGATGACAGAAGCAGCAAGAAAAAATGTCAAAATAATCCCTGTTGATTCCGAACATAACGCCATTTTTCAAATTTTTGAAAATGACAATCTGTCAATGATCGAGGACATCACGCTCACTGCTTCGGGCGGGCCTTTCTTTGCTAGCGAAAAAGATTTCAAAAAGATCACAGTTAAAGAAGCTTTAAAACATCCTAATTGGAAGATGGGAGCAAAAATTTCTATCGATTCGGCAACTATGATGAATAAAGGGCTGGAAATGATCGAGGCCTTTTATCTTTTTCCATTGCAAAAAAAACAGATAAAAATTTTGGTGCATCCACAATCAATAATTCATGGTATGGTGAATTATTCTGATGGTTCTAGCCTTGCGGCTCTAAGCATCCCAGATATGAAAGTGCCCATTTCTTATGCCCTTTCTTTTCCAAAACGTATGAAAATTCAGCATCAAAAACTTGATCTGGCACAAATTCAAAAATTGGAATTTTTCGCTCCAAATTTAAAAAAATTTCCGGCAATAGAACTTTGTTGCAACGCCTTAGAGATTGATGGAAATGCGCCAACTGTGCTCAATGCCGCCAATGAAATTGCTGTTGAGCGCTTTCTAAAAAACGAAATTACTTTTGATAAAATCACTGAAATCACTGCTCAAACTCTGGAAAAAATTCCTTATAAAAAACCCGATTCAATCGAAGAAATTATAGAATTTGACAAAGAGGCAAGAAAAGTTGCTATTGTGGCAAAGTAGAAATTTCATGATGCTTGGGCTTACAAGCCTCATCACATAAAACACCTATCTTCAACGCACTATAGTGCACCAATTTCACAAACCGATGACCATTCTTTCTCTCATCTTACATAATCTCCTTTCTTTCATTCTCATCATTTCTTTCATCGTTTTCATTCACGAATTAGGCCATTTTCTGGTGGCGCGTTTGTGCGGTGTTAAGGTTGATGAATTCTCTATTGGCTTTGGCCGCGAGCTTTGTGGTTTTTTTGATAAAAAGGGTACGCGCTGGAAAATTTGCCTATTGCCCCTCGGCGGTTATGTCAAAATGCATGGCGATAAGAATGGCATGTCTATACCAGATATTGAAGCAATCGAAAAAATGTCGCCCTCTGAGCGCAAAATATCTTTTCTTGGCAAAAATGTTTTTCAACGCATGGCAATTGTGGCTTCAGGGCCGTTAGCAAATTTTTTATTAGCAATTTTGCTATTTGGTTTTTTATTCAAAGCAAATGGCATTAACACAGTATTACCAATCATCAGCGAAGTTTCCCCGCAAAGCGCAGCCATGGAAGCAGGTCTAAAAAAAGGTGACAAAATTTTGGCAATTAACAGAAAGGAAATTTCTGATTTTAATCAAGTGCGCGAGGCCACAATTGACACCGGCTTTCAAGAATTATCATTTGAAATAAAGCGTGGCGAAGAAATCCTAACGATAAAAATTACGCCAAGAATGGAAGTAAGAAAAGATTTCTTTGGCGAAGAAAAAAAGATGAAAACCATTGGTATTATGGCTTCGGAAGTGTCACACCAAGATTTAAATTTACTACAAAGTTTCCGTGAAGGCGCAAAAGAAACTGCCCATATTTCAACTGCTATTTTTAAAGCTCTGGGTCAATTGATCACCGGAAAACGCAGCTTGGAAGAACTTGGTGGGCCCATCAAAATTGCCCAATATTCCGGAAAAACTGTTGATATGGGAATTTATGTAGTGATTTGGTTCACCGCGATGATTTCAGTAAATCTTGGTGTGATGAACATTCTGCCTGTGCCCGTGCTGGATGGCGGCCATTTATTTTTTTACATTATTGAAGCAATAATGGGCAAACCTTTGTCACGCCAGGCTCAACAAATTGGCTTTCGTATTGGTTTAAGCTTAGTTATGGCTTTGATAATTTTTACTACGCTTAATGATCTTAGACAGCTGTTTAAATAAGAATTACCAACTCAACGGATAAACAATAATCTTTCCAATCAATAATGCCGTATCAAGAGTCACGGTTATTGGGGTGATAGCGGCTTTCCCGACATCTTTGGCCAAAGTGGAATCATTATAATAAATTGGAATTACATAATTGATATTTGGGCCCGGCGCGCCCTGCCCTAGATATTTCGCCACATATCTTCTACCAGTAAGTCTTATAACCACCGAAATATCATCATTGTCATCAGGTTTAAAACCAAAGCGTGTCAGAACTACCTTATCTTCTGCAGGCAAGATACTGTAAGGGCCGCTTATTACAAATTCCCCTTTAATTTCATTATTTGACTTAAGTTTGAGATAAGTTTCATCAATATTAATAGTCAGAACTCCTCTCTGTTTCAGAGATAAAACTTCTTTAAAAAGCCCGGAATTATCGGTAAAAATATAGTGATAATTTGCGGAAACTAACACGATATACCTGCCATCAGCGCCAACAAAAAATTGGGTGATTTTTTCATCATATTTTTTGTCTTCCCACACCAGTTTCGTCAAAGTACAAGAAGCGGTAAAGCATATCGCCAAGCACAGTAAAAAATTTATGATTAATTTTTTTGTCATATTATTTACTTCAGTTGCGATAAAATATTTTCTCTAAGTTTCTTCGCTTCAAAATCGCTTAAGGTAACCAGGCCATTATGCTTTAAATAACCTTCATGCCCAATGGTTTCAGGGCTGATTATTTCTTGAATAAAGGCCGACATTTCTGGTTTCAAATTTAAATGCTCTTTTTTGAAATAAACAAAAAGCGGACGAGAAAGAGGATATTTCTTGCTTGCGATGCTATTAAAATTGGGTTCAATATTATCAATTGTTGCAGCTTGAATTGCGCTGCGGTTGGGCACTAAAAAGTTGAAGCCAAGAATTCCTAGTGCATCGGGATTGGTTTTTAAACTCTCAATTGTCAGATAATCATTTTCTCCACTTTCAACATAATTGCCATCTGCCCGAATTTTACCACATTGCTGCCTTCTAATTTTTGCCTCACTATAGCCTTCAACAAATTCTTTTTTCGTAAAACAAACATTTTCCATAACCATTTCGATGAAAATATCGCGAGTTCCAGAACTGGGTGGCGGGCCGTAAAAAACAATTGCTTTATTTGGCAAGGAGGGATCGATTTCACTCCATTTTTCATAAGGGTTTTTGATGAATTGGCCGCTTTTTTTATCATAAATTTTTTCTGCCAGGGCCAAAAAAATTTGCTCTTTAGTAAGATTAATTTTTTTGCCCAGAGTCGAATTGCCTATAACTATGCCATCATAGCCAATTTTAATTTCGACAATTTCATTTACTCCGTGTTTATGGCAATTCGCCACTTCGCTTGGCTCAATTGGGCGTGAGGCATTGGAAAAATCAGGAAATTTTAATCCTACACCCGAACAAAAAAGCCTGAAACCTTCCGTGGTGCCTGTTGATTCAACTAAGGGGGTTGTGATGGTAGAATTTTTTAAATTCTGGCTGCGGCTAAACTCTTCTGAAACCGCTGCCATAAAGGGCGAGACGGTGGAAGAACCCACAAGATAAATATAAGGTTTGTTCTCACTTCGCCAAAAAGCAAAGCTGCTCTTTAGCACAAAACAACAAGTAAGCACTAGTAAAATAATAACTCTAGAGACAAAATTCATGAGAGAAAAATTGATTGAAAGGAAGGATAAAAACAGGTTAACTTACTTATAAAAAAAATAACGCAATAGACTATGAATAATTTTTTAGTTACTGGTGGCGCAGGATTTATAGGCAGCCATTTTGTTGAAAAGGTTTGCAGCCTGGGCCATAAAGTAATTGTTTTAGACAAAATGACTTATGCCGCCGATTTGCGTAACCTTTCAGCTGTTGAAAAAACCTCTAATTTTAAATTAATCAAAGGAGATATCGCCGACGCCACCTTGGTTAAAAAAATTTTAGAAGAAGAAAAAATCGAGTTTGTGGTAAATTTTGCTGCTGA
>CAZCWN010000073.1:0-7473 GCA_964502375.1 uncultured Rhizobium sp.
ATCAATCACTCAAAAGTCTAGTCCAAGGTAGCGGGAAGTTCGGGGGCTAGGACACCATAAATTACAAAAAACAAGAGAACTTGTGGAATCAGCAAACTGCCAACTTCTCTACCTTCCGCCATACTCACCAGTCTTCAATCCCATCGAACAAAAGTGGGGACATGTTAAGAACGCAGTCAAAAAGATCAGAGCTAAATTTAAGGATTTTACCGAGTGTTTGGAGGAGGGGTTAGTGGGATATAGATTTTTAGTTTGGTATAGTTCTTTAATCGCTCTTTACTCCGAATAACGTTAGAGCAGTAATGTTATTTGTTTGATTCGCTTTTTATTCTCACACTATTTGCTGCAATTGATACTTTTCCTTCAATAATTTTGCCACTAGTTAAATTATAAGTTTGGTTTGGCTTTAGTTCAAACTCAATTTCAACTTCACCTTGTTCATTCATTGTTGGCGCCATATCTTCTGATTTATTAGATAAAGCTTTCCACTTACTTAAGCCAAGCTTCCATACAACTTTCACATGGTCTCTATCTACCATTTTCAAGTAAATTTCTTTATCTTTTCTATTGTTCTCTGAAGTTATTTTTTTTTCACTAATCCATACAACCCAATATTGTGGATTAAGATAGATTATCGAAGCCAGATAAACATGAGATTTTTTATTTTCCTCTAGCTTAGTTTCCTTTGGCTCTTTAGTTTGATTTGCATTCTCTTCTGGATTGTAGTTTTGATTATTCTTAAGGGCTTCTATGGCACGATCTACATTCTTAGTTTCGCCCTCCTCAAACATTAAAGAATAAAGTTTTTCATTTAGCAAAATGGCCGCTATTCCGGTTTTCATTTGCTCAAGCAGGATAGAATTTTGCAAATTTTTCTCTGGCTCAATTTTATTATTTTCCGAGACTTCTCTTATTTGGCTTTTTACAATAGTTTCTGATAAATTTCTTTCCTTAAAAGTTGAGCCACTGGTTTGAGATAAAGCTTCTTTATTTTGCCCATAAAAAAGCACAGGAATAGACAGAAGAAAAGTAATTTTATTAAGAAATTTTTTGGACATTAATTCAGAGTTCCTTGAATAGCATTGAGGTTATTTTGATTGCCTTCTGGTTGTTTAGTTTCTGTTTCTTTGTTTTTATAAACATACCAGAAAAAATCTATCTTACCATTAATTAGTCCAGCCGACTTTCCAGAGGCGATATCAACAAAATCTTGTTCACTATATTGTGGCTTAGATTTTTTAATTTCTAAATTGTCGATTATAACATAACCAGGAAGTGAATTTATAAATTCAACAACGAATGAAATAGCAGCTATATCGGTTACAGTCTGAAATTCGAGCGCGGCGGTAGTATATAATATATTAACGGTTTTCCGATTAAAAATTCCCTCTTTTAAAGTTTCTGGTAAAGTAACTTTGATCTTAGTGTTTTTTACATTATATTTAGCAGACACCACATCTAGGATCGTATTAACATTGTCCATCTTTATACCGGAAACACTTTTTTTATTGTGCTCGATTTGTTTCCACAACTCTAGATATTTTTTGATTTCCGCTTCCTTAGTTTGCAATTCTTCAGTTTGGGCTTTTATGCGAGATGTTTCAGATTTTGTCTGGTTAATTTTGCTTTGTAAGACAGCTTTTTGGCTAGAATTATAGAAAATAATAGCGCCAAGCATAATCAGTAAAATGCCAGAAATAGAAAAATTGATTATAGCTTTTTTGCGTAAGTGGAGGATTTTCATTGGTTGTTATTTAGAGAAAAATCTATCTCACTTTCATAATATTTTTGATTGAAATCGAGATCTTTTGGAAGATCGGAATGCTTAATTTGCGCTTTGTCGAAAGCTTTTTTTACTTCATTATTTAGACTATCAAATTGCTTAAACAAATCTTCAATATTGCCGCTTTTATTTTGTAAAACTCCGGCAAACCCAAATTGGTAATTTTTACTCGCTATGGGCGCTTTGCTATTAAAACCGGCGAGGGTGTAAGAAAATCTATTTAGTTTAACATTAGAACTCTTAAGGAATTGAAGTTTGAAATAAAGATCAGAGACATCAGCTCCAACATTTCCCAAAAGTTCTTCCATTTTGCCAAAGTCGACCACTTTTTCAGTATCAATATTTTCCTCCGCTTCAGTTATTTGAGAGTCCTGAAGGGCTAGTTTTTTTAGCTTAGAAAATTCCTGAAAAGCAGAAAATTTTTCAGTTTCAGCAATTTCAATAAGTTCACCTATGCTTTTTTGGGAAAAGATCATAAAGACCACAGAAATAGCTATCACAACTAATAAAAATAAATTGAGATAATAAGAAGCTTTTAGAGCGCCGAAGAACCTATCAAGGGTCTTAATTTTTGGCGTGGTAAATTTAAGGATTTTTTTTCCTTTTGAGAAAACTTTAGAAATTAGTAAATCGCAAAACTGGCTGTTTTGCTGTAATAAATTAGGGTAACCAATTTCTGCTGCTGCTCCTGCTGGGGTATAGTTAATAAAGTGAAGCTCAATATTATTGCTATTTTTTATTAGTTTTAGAACCTCAGGTGGAAAAATATTTATGATATCAAGTTCAGCCAGAGCTAAGTCAGGGAATAGGCGTTTTAAATATTCGAAAGTACTATAAATATCATGTTCATATTTTTCTAAAAAATCAGGCTGGTCAAAATTATAATTAACAATACGTGTAAAAACGATTCCCTGTTCTGAAAAGACGATTTGTCTTATGCCGCTTACTTTATTTTGGACTATAACACAATAAAGATCATTCCTTTTATTTTTTACTTTAGATTGACCTTTAATGTTCTTTTTAAGGAGGCTGAAAAGGCTAAATGTTTCAACCGGCAACATGTAAATGCCTACCAAAAAGTTGGGCAGGCTAAGTAAAAATTCGATCCAATTATTGACTATTTCAGAGTTGGAGGAGGAGACAAACAAGCACTCCCATCTTTTAGATCCAGCTTGCACGGCTTTAATTCCGCGAGTATTTTTATTTAAAATGATACAGTTTTTGAGGCTTTCTTTATCAACATCATTATCCAGATCACGTTTGATAAGGCGCATTAAATCGCCTTTATGGACGGATGGATAAACTTTTTTCTTGTAGCTTTGATCAATAGTATCAAGCAACACGTAGACTGGGGCTAATTTATTGTTGGCAAAAATTTTAAGCAGATCTGCTTTGGTTGTATCGTTTAGCTCATCTAAAAAAATCTTATTTTTTAATTCGTTGCCTTCATGCAAAGCAACAACTGCGCCGTAATTTCCTATTGTGACGATTATGTTTTTTTCAGAAAACATTTGAATTTAGAGTTAGATCTTGAAATTTGCCCCGAAATTTTTTGTTTCTAAAAACGAAAGTAAAACATGCAATTTATTCATGAGCAAAATGATCTTTGGAGTTGGAATTGACCTAGTCTCGGTCAGTAGGATCGAGCATTTATTTCTACAGTTTGGAGAAAAATTCGCCGAAAAAATTTTTACTACTAATGAAATCATAAAGGCCAGTCATATCGAAGTTTCTTCGGAAAATTTTTTGCCGCGTTACTTATTTTACGCCAAAAGGTTTGCCGCTAAAGAAGCTTTTTCCAAAGCGATTGGAACAGGGATTGGACGAGGTATAGATTTCAAGGATATTGAAATTAGAAATGATGGGTCAGGCTGTCCAAAAATCAAAATTCTCAATGGCAAAGAAGTTTTTTTGAAACAACATATTGGCTGTGAAGATTTTGCCGTTCATCTATCAATTAGTGATGAAAACCCTTTAGCCAGCGCAATCGTAATAATTGAAAAAATTTCATGAAAGAAAAAATTCTAGTAATCGGCTCCGGAGCCTGGGGCAGCGCGATTGCCAATCTTATTGCCCAAAATTCATATCAAGTTTTTCTAAGCGCTGTTGAAAAAAACATCGTTGAGGAAATTAACAGCAAGCACACCAACCAAGCTTTTTTACCAAATATAAAATTAAGCCCAAAAATTAAGGCTATAGAGGATTTTTCTGGGATAATATCATCTTGTGATTTTGTTTTTATTGTCACTCCCAGTCCGGCAAGTGCTGAAGTTTTTTCCAAAATCGCTCAGGCCAAAATAAAGAAAAGCTGTAAATTTATAATTTGTTCAAAGGGCTTAGAGCAGGGGTCTTTGATGCTTTTATCTGATGCTTTTGAAAAAATTACCGGAAATAAAAATTATACTGTCTTATCTGGTCCCAACTTTGCCCTCGAAGTGGCAAATAAAACACCAACCGTTACCTCTATTGCCTCTAAGAATAAGAAAATCGCCCAAGCCGTTATCAAAATTCTTAATAATGATTATTTCTCAGCCACATATTTTAATGATCCGCGCACGGCGGAAATTTGTGGCATCGTAAAAAATATTATCGCAATTGGCTGCGGAATGGCTGATGGCATTGGGTTAGGGGTTAATGGGAAATCAGCTTTGCTAATCAAGGGAATAGAAGAGATCCAGATTTTGTGTAAAAAATTTAAAGCCTCGCCAAACTTATCCAGCCCTGCGGGATTCGGCGATATTTTTTTGACATGCTCTTCGGCAAAGTCGCGTAATAATTCACTTGGAAGCCTTATCGCCCAAGGAAAGTCTTACAAAGAAATTGTTAAAGAAACTGGCAACACCTATGAAGGAGTTGCCTCTGCTAAATCAGTTGCAATCCTTGCTAAAAAGCTAAAATTGCGGTTGATTTTGTGCGAAACAATCGATCAAATCATTTCTAACCACTTCTCTCCCAAGCAAATCAAAGAAAAGCTGCTTAAAGCAATAATTCAATAAATGTCCAATTTAGTTCTTATTATCGATTTCGGCAGCCAAGTCACGCAACTAATCGCAAGAAGGATTCGCGAACTTGGTGTTTTTTCCGAAGTAAAAAATCCTGATATCACACTTGAGGCAATCAAAAAGCTTGCTCCCAAAGCCATTATTTTTTCTGGTGGACCAGCCTCAGTTTATGAAAAAAATGCTCCCACGATTGATAAAGGAGTTTTTGACTTAAATGTGCCAATACTGGGAATATGCTATGGTGAGCAATTAATCTGCCATTTACTTGGTGGAAAAGTCGGTAAATCTTTTGAAAGAGAATTTGGCAAAGTTGAAATCAATATAACTTCTGATTCAAAATTTTTTGATGGTGTAAAAAACAAACAAGTTTGGATGAGTCATGGTGATCATATAAGCAAAATTCCTGACGGCTTTAAAGTAATTGCTAACACACCCAAAGCGCCCTTTGCTGCTATCGCTGATGAAAAAAGAAAAATTTATGGCCTGCAATTTCATCCAGAGGTGGTGCATTCAATTGATGGTAAACAAATATTAAGAAATTTCGTCATTACTATAGCTGGTTGTGAAGCTGATTGGACGATGAAACATTTCAAAAAAGATGAAATTTCTGAAATTAGAAAAATTGTTGGCGATAAAAAAGTAATCTGCGGGCTCAGTGGAGGCGTGGACTCATCGGTGGTTGCCGCCTTAATTAATGAAGCAATCGGTAAACAATTAACCTGCATTTTTGTGGATCATGGATTGCTGCGCAAAAATGAGGGCGAGGAAGTAAAAGAGATTTTTGCCAAGAATTTTAAAATTAACTTAATTTATGTTAACGCTTCTGAGCTTTTTCTCTCTAAGTTAAAAGGCGTTTCCGATCCTGAGAAAAAAAGAAAAATTATTGGCAAAACTTTTATTGAAGTTTTTGATAAAGAGGCAGCAAAAATTAAGGATGTAGATTTTCTAGCGCAGGGAACACTGTATCCTGATGTGATTGAATCATCTCACCCAAATAATGGTGCCAGCCACACTATTAAATCCCATCACAATGTAGGTGGTCTGCCAAAAAAAATGAAATTAAAGCTGCTCGAACCTGTTAGAATGTTATTTAAGGATGAAGTGCGTTTACTAGGTGCTGAGCTTGGCTTGCCTGATTTTGTTATTAACCGCCACCCTTTTCCTGGTCCTGGTCTGGCAATCAGAATTATTGGCGCAATCACACCGCAAAAAATTAAAATTTTACAAGAGGCTGACGCTATTTATATAGAGGAGATCAGGAAAGCTGGTCTTTATAATGAAATTTGGCAGGCTTTTTCAGTTTTACTTCCTGTTAAAACGGTGGGAGTTATGGGCGATGGCCGAACTTATGAAAATGTCCTGGCTTTACGTGCTGTAACTTCCATTGATGGTATGACTGCCGATGTTTACCGCTTTGATCCAGAATTTTTATGTCGCGTAACTAACCGGCTTATTAATGAAGTGCCTGGCATCAATCGCGTAGTTTATGATTTCACTTCCAAGCCACCAGGAACTATTGAGTGGGAATAAATAACTAAGTACAAATCACTGACGATATTATGCCAAAATTTGATCTTCCTTATCTCCAACCAATATCTTCCGATAAAAAAACTTTATATAAGAATGCTCGTTTAATTGACCCAGAATCAGGATATGACAGCGTGGGCGAGCTTTTAACAATTGGCGATAAAATCGCTGATTTTGGTGAAAGAATTTTAGTTGAAGACGCGGAAATTATTGATTGCAAAGGCCATATTTTATCGCCCGGGCTTATTGATATTCAGGTTCATTTTCGTGATCCGGGCCAAACTCATAAAGAAGATTTAACCTCGGGAAGCAAGTCAGCTGTGGCTGGAGGTATTACAACTGTTGTCTGCCAACCTAATACTTTCCCTAATATCGATTCAGTATCAACTCTCGATTATTTGCATAACAAGGCCCGCGAAGCCGCTTATTGTAATATCAAAGCCTATGCTTGTATTACTAAGGGCATGAAGGGAGAAGAGCTAACAGATATGCAATCACTGAAAGAAGTGGGAGCTGTTGGCTTTACAGATGATGGCCTTCCTGTGATGAATGCCTATTTAATGCGCCGTGCCCTAGAAGCTTCTGCAAAACTTGATGTAGTGATTGCTCAGCACGCGGAGGATTTAAATCTAACTAATAAAGGCTGCATTAATGAGGGTAAAGTGGCGCTTGAGTTAGGAGTAAAGGGCATTCCTAATATTTCAGAATCAATAATTGTTGAGCGCGATGTAGCTATACTTGAGGCTGTGGGTGGGCGCTATCATCTTCTTCATGCTTCAACTAAAGAATCTCTTGCCGCAATCAAGCGCGCCAAAGAAAAGGGTTTGAAGGCGACAGCAGAAGTTTCTCCGCACCATTTCACTTTAACTGAAGAGCAAGTTCTAAAATCAGGAACCAATGCTAAAATGAACCCACCATTGCGCTCGGAAATTGATCGTAAGGCATTAATTGAAGGTCTAAAATCAGGCTTAATTGATGTTATTGCAACTGATCATGCCCCTCATGATTTAGCCTCCAAAGAAAAATCTTTGCAGGAAGCAAGTTTTGGGATAGTGGGGGTTGAGACTATGCTGCCACTTAGCCTGGCACTTTATCATCAAAAAATTTTATCTCTAAAAGATTTATTGGCAAAAATGACATGCAATGCAGCAAAAATTATTA
>CAZCWN010000074.1:0-7148 GCA_964502375.1 uncultured Rhizobium sp.
TTCTTAGGTCGTTTGAATAAGGAATTGCCATAGTTTTTGACCAATCCTAAAAAAACTACTGTAATATGCAAGGTTAGTTTGGTATGCTATATTAAGAACGCAGTCAAAAAGATCAGAGCTAAATTTAAGGATTTTAATGAGTGTTTGGAGGAAGCATTAGTGGAGGTATAGATTTTTAGTTTGGTATATTTGAGGCCGAAGACACTACTGCCTTTTTTAAACTTGTGGAATCTACGCCTGCATGGAAAGGAGAATTAAGAATAAAGCACTGTATTAACAATTTTTTCCACAGAGAGGCGCAAATCAGGTACTGCTGTGCATTCAAAATCCCTGCCAATATTTAGACCCCCAAGAAGATGAATTTTAGAGTGGTTAGATTTGACCAAAAGAAAATCTGGATGCAGCAAATTTACTTCAATCATTTGTGCCAGAAGAGGGTATTTTTTGGCTCGAAATTCAAAACCCATGCAGTTTACTAGATAATCACATTCAATTTCATTATTGCCATTTTCTAGCACAATTTTTCCGCTCTTTTCACTAATTTTTTTTACGCCTTTTTTTCTGATTTCAAGCTGATTGTCAGCAATCATTTTTTCGATAATCTCAATTGATGCAGCCGGGGCACGATGACGGAAAATATTCCAATAAGGAATTAAACGTATAAAAAGCTTTTTGTTTTTTTCATCGAGATTTTGCCAAAGTTGAGTGTTTATATGACGAATAGAATCAATGACATGGCGCAAATCAAATTGCTGATTTTTTTTTAAAAAGTTCCTGATTTTCAGGCATAAGAAAAGCACTCCTTTTTTAGCTTCATCCGGCGAAATAAAATCAGGATTCTCTTGTGGTTCAGAAAAATGTTTTTTTGGAAAATTGCCGTGGCGCGAAATTACAAATATTTTACCCTGAAAGTTATTTTTCTTTAAACCAGTTATAACATCAACAGCAGTAAGACCAGAGCCGATTAGACAAATTTTTTTATCATGGAATTTTGCCCTGTGAAATTGCTGAGAATTTTTATCCCATAACTTTTTTATCAAATTTTTGGAATCAAAATTATAGGGCAAATCACTTTGCTTAAAGCTGGTAGCAAGCAGAATTTCACAGGCCTCAAAGCATTTATTACTTTCTGTTTTTATCAAGAATTTACTGTTTTCTCTCTTATTGTTTTCTTGAGTAATAATTTCGGTTACTTCTTCACTTATAAATATAGTTTCAATGCCCTTTTTATCTGCCTCCGCCCACGCTTCTTTGCTGATTTCTGATAGATATTGACCATAAATTTCACGAGGTGCAAATCCGCCCTCGCCTATTTCTTGCCAAATTGTTGAGTGGTTTTTTTCTAAAAATTCACAGAAATCTTTTTTCTTATTAGAAAAAGCGCTCATCTTTATCGCCGGAACATTTAAAATATAATGAGGCGAAAGGCTTGCAAATGCTGGTCCAAGAGCTTTATTACCTTCTTTTTCAAAAATTATTATTTTGGTATTTTTAGGAGAATTTTTTACCAAATGAAAGAAGGCCAAACGACCACAAAATCCGAATCCAACAATAGCGATCACCCTCATACTAAGTATTTTTATTTTCCTGGTTAGATGCTTCCGCTCTAGAGCGTCTCGCCATTAAGGCCGCTACCCTTTTTTGCATTATATAATTTATCTTTGTGATATTTCGGCTGGTTGTAACAGTAAAAATAAATGGAAAAATAGCATGGCATAACAAAATCAAACAACACATCCCAAGCCACATAGACACGCTAAAAGCAAATAAAAAATGCTCAAAATAATTCTCGCCGGTGTCTTTTAAATGGCGGGTAAAGAAATTAGCCTTTATCATAGTTAAAAATTAAAGTTAAGCGGCTCTAAAATTTGATTAACAGGCTATCCCACAACTCTTTCTACTTCTGAGTTTTTTTTGGAGATGCGCAAAGCTGAGAGAATTTCTTCTAGGTGGTCAAGGTTTTTAACCTCTAGATCGATTACTAATTCAAAAAAATCCGCAGATCGGTTAACGGTAGTAATATTAGTAATATTAACTTTTTTCTTCGCGATAATGCTAGTCACATCCGCAAGGCTTCCCAGTTTATTTTCAACTATAACTCTGATTCGGCTGGCATAGAATTCATCGCCAATATCTTCGTCATTTTTCCAACACACATCAAGAATTCGTTGGGGAGTTAGAACAAAATTTTTTAAATTATGACAAGTTTGGCTGTGAATTGTCACACCGGTGCCAGTGTTGATAATTCCAACTATTGAATCGCCAGGAATAGGATTGCAGCATCCAGCATAATGTATAGCCATACCCGAAACTAGCCCTTCAATTGGCAAGGAATAGCTTGATTGTTTTCTTTTATCAGAAGCTTGTTTAGTGGTTTTTGTCTGCTTGATTTCTTCTTTAAAATCAGGATAAGCAGCCTTTAAAACATCTTGACGCAAGATCATGCCTTCAGCTACTCTAACGCACAAATCAGCAACAGTTTTTTTGTTAAAAGTAGATAAGATTTTCTCCAAAATTTTATCACTAAATTCCAGATTCTTGGCAGCAAAAAATTTGCTTAAAATTGCGTGGCCAAGGGAGTTATATTCGCTGAATTTTTCACTCCTGATAAAATTTTTGATAGCCGATCTGGCCTTGGAAGTTGTTATAAACTGCAGCCAATTTGGCGAAGGCTTGGCATTTTTTGCAGTTATAATTTCAACTTGATCACCATTTCCCAATTTTTGCCGAAGCGGCGTTATAGCTCCATTTATGCGGGCAGAGACACATTTATTACCAACCTCTGAATGCACTGCATAGGCAAAATCAACAACTGTTGCACCACGGGGCAGATTAAAAACATCTCCGTTAGGAGTGAAACAAAAAACATCATCTTTATGCAATGAGAGTTTATGCTCTTTTAAAACTTCTGCTGCAGTTTCCGAATTCTCAAAAAGGCTAAGCAACTCACGAATCCAGCGATATTGTTCATTTTCAGCTTTATTTTTTTCAGAGGATTTAGTGCCGTCTTCCTTATAGCGCCAATGAGCTGCAACTCCAAGTTCGGAAATTTCATGCATTTTTTTATCGCGGATCTGAATTTCAATTTTTTTATTGAAAGGCCCCAAAATCGCCAAATGCAATGATTGATAACCGTTTTCCTTCGGTGTGCTGATATAATCTTTAAAAGTGCCTGGGATCATATTATAGTGAGAATTGATGATACCAAGTACACGATAGCACTCACCAAGGTCTTTGGTGATTATGCGGAAGGCCATAATATCGTTCAAACTATGAAAGCCGATATTTTGTTTTTTCATTTTTAGCCAAATTGAATAAGGCTTTTTTTCGCGCCCGAAAACTTCGCAATTAACACCCTGTTCTCTTAATAAATCAGTTATATCAGCAACTATTTTATCAATCAGGTTCTTCTTTTTTTCGCTTAACTCTTTCAGTTTTTCTATAATTTGATGGCGGGAGTCAGGGTCAATGTTTTCAAAAGCTAGTTCCTGTAGCTCATCTTTAATTTTATTGAGCCCAATGCGGCCCGCTAATGGGGCGTAGATGTCTAAACTTTCTTTGGATTTTTTTAGCCTCTTTTCCTTTAAGGGAACGTAAGAAAGCGTGCGCATATTGTGTAAACGATCGGCCAATTTTACCAATAAAACGCGGATATCTTCTGACATGGCCATAGCCAATTTGCGGAAATTTTCGACAAATCTCTCGCTGGCTGAAATTGATTCAATTTTATTAAGTTTGGTAACCCCATCCACCAGTTTGGCTACTGATTCCCCAAATTCTTTTTCAATTTCTTCCAGTGTAATTTCAGTGTCTTCAACCACATCATGCAAAAGGGCGGTGATTATTGATTCTTGATCTAGTTTTAAATCGGCAAGGATTTCTGCAACAGCAAGGGGGTGGGAAAAGTAAGGGTCGCCCGAATGGCGCTTTTGATTGCCGTGGGCGGTTTTAGAAAGGATATAGGCTTTTTGTATTAATGCCTTGTTAAGGTTAGGATGATAAGGACTGATTTTGGCGATTAATTCTGATGCCGATAGCATGGTATATAGTGCTTGGTAAGGGATGCATAGTGCTTAGGGTTAGTACAAAAGTGCCCCTGCGTCAACTAGTTAGCATAATGCACTATGCCCCAATTTCACTAATCATCTATCTGAATATTTTCATCTACAAAAGTGTTGTCTTTCAAAACTATGTGCGATTCACCCTCTTCTTCCATTGCCTCAGCAACTTGACTATCAGCTGGAACAACTTCAACTACGCCACGATTTTTAATAGAGCGTACGATATTTTCTTTAACACTATCAACATCAACTAATCCTTCTGCAATCTCACGTAGAGAAATAACTGCTGGTTTTTCTCTGCGATCAAGAGTTGTAGCAGCGCCTGACAAAATGCTTTTGGCGCGATTACTTGCAACCAAACAAAGTTCAAAACGATTAGGAATAACTGTAACACAGTCTTCTACGGTAATTCTTGCCATTGCGAATTGGAATTTAGTGTTGGAAGATAGTTAAAATAAGGCGGCAAAACCTACAGACGCAACTTAATCAAATCAATAAAAAATTTACATGACCATCACAATTCATAAAGAAGCAGATTTTATCAAAATGCGTGCCGCTGGATATTTGGCCGCAGAAATTCTCGATTTCATAGCTGAATTTGTTAAAGAGGGTGTTACTACGAATGAGCTTGATAAGCTTTGCCACAATAAAATAATTGAAAGTGGCGCAATCCCCGCCCCTCTTAATTATAAAGGCTTCCCTAAATCAATCTGCACTTCCATAAATCATGTTGTTTGCCACGGAATTCCAAATGAGAAATCATTAAAAAATGGTGATATTTTAAACATAGATGTAACTGTAATTTTAGATGGTTGGTATGGCGATTCCAGCCGCATGTATTATGTTGGCGAACCTTCAATTAAAGCTAAGAGATTGTGCCAGATTACTTACGAATGCATGATGCTTGGCATTGAACAAGTAAAGCCTGGTAATACTATCGGAGATATCGGCCATGCAATTCAAACTTATGCCGAAAAAAATGGATTTTCAGTAGTGCGTGATTATTGCGGACACGGCATTGGACGCGTGTTTCACACTGACCCAAGCGTTGTCCATTATGGCAGAAAGGGAACAGGGGTTGTGCTAAAAGAAGGGATGTTTTTTACCGTTGAACCAATGATCAATGCCGGAAAATTCGAAACAATTTTAAGTAAGCACGATGGTTGGACTGTAACCACGCGTGACAAATCTTTATCCGCCCAATTCGAACACACTGTCGGTGTTACAAAAGATGGAGTTGAAATTTTTACCACTTCACCACGCGGGCTGGATTTTCCGCCATATAAAGGGATATAATTTTTAGCGCTTAGTTAATTAAAGGCTCTGTATCTAGGCGCTAATCACTATATTCACCAATTTATCAGGCACGGCGATAATTTTCTTGATTTCTTTTGTTTCTGTGAATTTTTTTACATTTTCATTTTGCAGAGCCCTCTTTTCCATTTCTTCGCGTGCTAAACCTTTTGGCATTTGCACAACAGCTCGCAACTTACCATTTACCTGCACTGCCACCCCAACCTCATCTTCAGTAATTAAAGCGGGATCAAAATCAGGAAAATTTTCTTCGCTGACCAAAGTTTTATAGCCAAGCTTTTCCCAACATTCTTCGGCTAAATGTGGCATTATTGGGGAAAATAAAATTACCAGATTTTTTAAAGCAAAATTGATGATTTTTTTATCAGGTGCAGATCCAACATTAAATTTCTCTAACGCATTAGAAAACTCGCGGATCTTAGCAATGGCACGATTAAAAGCCATTTTCTCATATTCTTCTTTTACAGCCGCAATGGTTTTGTGGGCAAGCTTTAAAATTGGATGATTTTTTTCTTCTATATTTTCTGCTGACTCAACAAATTGGGAATGGCTACAATGCTCTGCTATAAGTCTCCAGAGGCGTTTAACATATTTCCAGCAACCATCAATCCCGCTTTCTGACCAATCAAGATCGCGCGCTGGCGGAGTATCCGAAAGCATGAAAAGGCGGGCAGTATCTGCACCGTATTCCTTAACAATACGAGCTGGTTCAACGGTATTTTTTTTTGATTTACTCATTTTTTCGCTGCGGCCAACGATTACTTGCTCGGATGGCATTTTTGCAGCATCAGCCGGGAAAAGCCATTTTCCGGTTTTTTTATCCTTAAAAGTTTGATGGCAAACCATGCCCTGTGTAAGCAGATTCTTAAATGGCTCCGAGATATTTAAATAGCCGCATTTTTTTAGCGCCTTAGTGAAAAATCTTGCATAAAGCAAATGTAAAACTGCGTGCTCAACGCCGCCAATATATTGATCAACTGGCATTAATTTATCGGCCTCTTCCTTGCTGAAAGCATGATCCGTTGCCTTAGAAATATAACGCAGAAAATACCATGAGCTTTCGAAAAAAGTGTCAAAAGTATCAGTTTCACGAATTGCTTTTTGGCCTTTATAGGTGGTGTATTTCCAGGTTGGGTGCGCGGCCAAAGGGTTTCCCTGTCCTCCAAATTCAACATCCTTGGGCAATTCAATTGGTATCTCTTCCTCAGGAACCGGCACCATAGAACCATCTTCTAAATATAAGATAGGGATAGGACATCCCCAATAGCGTTGGCGCGAGATGCCCCAATCACGCAAACGATAATTGATTTTCTTAACCGCTTGCTGTTTCGCCGCTAAAATTTCAAAAACCTTCTCTTTAGCTTGCGTGCAACTAAGGCCATTGAGAAAGGGCGAATTAATAATTACGCCATCTTCTAGATAGGGTAAAACTGGCATTTCATTGCTGCCAACTGGTTCCACAACCGGGCGGATTGGCAAATTATACTTCTTGGCAAATTCAAAATCGCGAGCGTCATGGGCCGGGCAGCCAAAAATGGCGCCCGTGCCATATTCCATAAGCACAAAATTGGCAATATAAACATCAAGCTGTTGCATTTCATCTAGAGGATGAAGCACACGAAGCCCTGTCTGGAGGCCGCGTTTTTCCTGTGTTTCCAAAGTTTGCTCATCAACTGCACTATGCTCGCATTCAGCAATAAAGTTGCTAATTTCAGAATTATTTTTAGCCAGCTCTAAAGCTAAAGGATGATGAGGAGAAATTGCTAAAAAAGA
>CAZCWN010000075.1:0-5356 GCA_964502375.1 uncultured Rhizobium sp.
ATAATTTCTTATTTTATTTTTAAAAAACTGTCCGATAAATGTTAGCCACTTCATTCTGCCGCTGAAGCCAGGTCAGAAATTCTTTAAGTTCTCGCATCGCGTTGTTAATAAAGGAAAGAGAAAAATTATTATCAAAAAGATAGTCTATGTATTTATCACCCTGCATTTCGTTATAGGTTTTAAAACCAAGGAAGTTAGTAAAAATTTCAAAAACCCGCAAATATTCCAAAGCTTTCAAAATTGTGGTTTCGTCTTTTCTTAAAACTCTTTTTAGGTAGGTTCGGTAAAGATATTTTACTCGCTCATTTACCGCATTATATTAATCTTGTTTATCCCTCTTTTTCATGAAAAAAATCTAGTTGCATTGGTTCTTTTTCAGACTCCTTTTTGCCATCTTTCTCTTGGTCAAGAAAAGGAGTGTTTGAGGGGGAAGTTTTGGACTCGTATATTACCAAGGAATGGAGCCAATAATCAGACTTGGCAACTTGCGAAAAAGTTGGGTGAAAAAGATGGAGCTAGTCTACTTAGAATTGGCGAAAAAGACCGAATCACTTTTAATACTTAAAACCAGGAGCCACCACCACGCAAACCCAGCGTGTTGTTTCCTATTCCCTGTAAAGGTATTTTATTTGGAACAACTCCCGGCAGGTGCAATTTTGGCAAATAAATTTCTCCTCACAAGTTTTTATTTAGAAAATATTAAAAGGGGTTTACAAGTAGAGCTTGCTTAAGCTTCCGGACAATTTTTATCATCCGAAAGCTTAAGCTCAACACGCTTTCACGTGTTTGCGGGTGGTGGACTTTTGACAAGGCATTTTTGAACTTGCTGCTATTGCAACTCTCTAGTTTTATTCGTTATTTCTTACTACAAAATTCTAGAAAGACATGGAAGTTGCATTCGAGGAATTTTAGATCGCAAGCAATGTAAGATAAGACCTAAAGCTGAATTTAGGTCTTTACGAGGTTATAAATAACGGTGTGATTGCGTTAATTTCAATTTCTATTGTTCTAAAAATACGAATTCAAATTTCCTATAAACTAAACAAAACTAATTATCGTAAAGAAATTTTGTTCCATTTTGGTACGGAAAAATGGCCTGAGGCCAAGCAAATCAAGAGGTAAGATAATGAACAAGATTATTCTGTTTTCCAGAACACAATTATTTATTACAAAAATAAATAGATTACCAACTTAACCCTCTGAGCCATTAGTTTAAATAAATTAATAAATTTGTGCGATCTATTATAAGAACCTTAAAAAGGCCCCTAAAAAGCTTAGCTCCAAATGGATTTTTGTTTGGAAAAAAGGATTTACCCAGCGTTAAAGAATTCGTTTCGCCTCACTATGACAATGTTACTAGAGGCCGAGCTATGAAGGGGATGTCATCTTCTGACCCAGCAACAATCGCTATTGCCAAAGAAATATTGGCCAATGCTGGCAATAAACAGATAGCCGGCTTTGGTTTTTTTGAAGAAAAAATATTTTCTCAACCACCTCGTTCTTCAAGTGAAGTTGGATCAATTAAGGTTTATATATCTGACATAAGAGATTTCCCAGAGTTCGTGAGAGATTATGAAGCAAGAAAGCAAGAAAATGTTATGCTATGTGTTGGCGGGCCAGCTGCTGAAGATCAATCGATCCTTGCTGGCATTATTTCTGGCGTAAGAGAGAGGCTTGATGAAATAATTTACATGACAAGAGATTACAAAGAATCAAATGTGAACCATTCTGCAAAACAATCTCATGCCAGGCATGGTAATGCTCTAAATGCCGATGACAGCCTGACCGGACACGCATTATTGTCTTTAACTCTAATAAGAAAATTGATCGGAGTTTCACCCGAAGAAGTTCTGGAACCTGATTATAAAAAAATTGACATAGAGTTCACCATAGATCCTGCAAAGTTGAAAATTTATTTTGGTAATGAACTAAATTGGCTAAAACAGAAATATAAAAAATTAACAGGTCAATTAACCGAGCATGATATTAACCGCCTTGAATCTCTTCTTTCCCAAGAAATCCTAAATATTGTCGAAAAAGAAACTGGAATAAAAATTGGCAGAGATGCTGAAAGAGCAAAAATTGATTCCTCTTCAATACATGTTACTTTTACAGAGGAAAACACCAGAGAAGTTATTCACGAAAATGAAGAGTTTAAAAGAGTTGGAATTGAAGCTGAAAAATTAACTAAAGAAGAGCTAAATTTTTTCTTCGGTGAAGATAATCAACAAATTCACAGTGCTTTCAAATATCCAGGCGACACAAGTTTGGAATTTAATACACATGAATTAAATCAGGAGATAGCAGAAAGGCATAATGTGCTATGGTTGGATGAAAAAGAAGTAAGTAGAATTTTGCTAACTCAAAATGAAAAGAAAGAAGCTATAGTTGCAGGAATAATTACAAAAACTGGAGAATATTTTTATGCTAACAAACTTCATTTTACTGGTGGGTATAAAGTCTCTTATTCATTTGACAGAAATTCCACAACAAGGTTTTTAAGCGGTTCGACCATAAGAAATTTTGTTAACAAAATTGAAGATATTTTTGATCTGCAAAATCCGCTGAGAAATGAGATTACAGTTTCAACTGGGGTTTCAATTAATGCCATTTTCAAAAAAAGCGACCGCATAAAAAGGATAATAGAGAGATATGGCTCAACCGGTGAAATTGCTGTTACTAACAGCCATTGGACCATGATCGCACAAAATGATAATTATATTGTAATGCGTATCACGGGTGGAGGTAATACTGGCTCAGAAGAATATCATCCGGCTTATTTCTTAAACGTTATTGCCAATACAAGAAGAATTTTTGGTGACGATTTAATTGGGTTTTTATCAACTTATGGATGCCCTAGAGCGATAAATGCCAGAAACTCCACTGAATTTGCCAAGATTGCTGAGGGAGGAATTATTAGTTATGGCAAAGGTGGAACCGGAAACACAAAAAGACATGCTGAGGCTGCTGTGGGATTAATGCTATTAGGATTTGAGGAAGAAGTTGTAGAATATTTTAATAAATTCCACGGACGTAAAGAACAGCTAATAGGAGATGAATTGAAAGAAATTTATGAGCATATACAACACACTAAATTTCTTCATGATAACGTAAAAAGAACTAATAGGCGCATGGGTTATGATCCTTCGCTCTCAGCAGAAGAAATAATTGCTATTATTATGATGATAGCCTCTCTTGCTTATATCCTGAAAAAATCTATAAAAATAAATGAGGAAAGGGTTGAAAAAATACCCGATACCACAGTTCCTGTGGCCAGTAGTTCAATCAAACCTCTAAATGCAACTACTTTGCAAGCTTCTCAGCAAGAAAGAATAAAATAAATTGAATTGAATCTTTTATTAAATACGCGCCATTAAACACTTTATAGCTTAATGAAATACGAACTAAAAGACCTCATAACATTTACTCAAATCGCGAGGCTAAAAAGTTTTACCAAGGCTGCAGAATTTTTAAATATTTCAAAGGCGGTAGTTACTACTCGAATTAATGAATTGGAAAAAGCACTAGGAATAATGCTTTTAGCGCGCACCACGCGAGAAGTGAACTTAACAACCGATGGCAGAAATTTTCTAAATTATTGCAATGCCATAATCAAAAAAGTGGAAAACCTTGATGATTTTATTGATAGTTACAAAGGAATTAATGGAGTTCTTAGGATCGTATTACCACCCTATTTCAGCAGATATCACATAGTTCCCTATTTAGAAGAATTCTTGAAAGAACATCCTAAATTAAAGCTCGAAATTTCGCTTACGGAAAACCCAATAAACATTATTGAAGAAGGATATGATTTGCAGGTTAGAATACAAACTCCTGAAGAAGAAAATCTTGAGGTAGCTAGATTAGCAACAAATCGTAAAATCATTTGTGCTTCTCCTGATTACATTGCCAAATATGGTGAACCAAAAACTCCGCAAGAATTACTTAATCATAATTGTTTAATTTTTGGCGAAAACAATGTTTGGAGATTTAAGAAAAAATCTAACGAAGAACTTGTAGAATTGCGGGATATGGATGGAAATATTCGATGCAATAATGGAGAAATAATAAAAGAGCTAGCTATGGCTGGAGTTGGAATAACTCTAAAATCTATCTGCGATATTGAAGATGAATTAAGAGAAAAAAAGCTGATTGCTCTTTTGAATGATTACGAAGTTATAAATCAGACCCAGTTTTATGCAGTTTATCCCGCAGGCAGAGGTGCCTCTCCTAAGACCAAAGCGTTTATTGAATTTTTCCAGAAAAAATTATTACAAAAAATCAATAACTTTTAGAAAAGTTCGAATTCATTAATTACCTATTTTTATTGCGGCAATAATTTCCCTTTGCTCATCAATAGATAAATCACCATAGCTACTAAGTGACGTATCAATATTCTTATGCCCTAATGCTTGCTTTGTTGCGTTTAAATAGGCAGGGCTTTGTTTCATCGCGAATCTTGTTCTTGTATGCCTAAAATTGTGAGGGTTGATATAGGGAAGCCCGGCATCGTTGAAAGCCTTCTTAAAAATATCTCTTACCTGCGAACAGGATTTTATTTCTTCTTTGGTGATGTTACTTTCCAGTAGATTTGATTGATTGAAGTTACTCGGAATTTTTGGAAAGAGAGGATCTTTATCTTTAAACCCATGTTTTTGCACTAGCTCATTTTTCCAATTGATAACATTGTCAAAAATATCCTGCGGCAGTTGAACAAAATCAGCATATCTTGCTTTAGCTCTTTTGGAAGCAATATCCTTTGGGTTAACATGAATAAAGCATTTACCCTCTTCTATTATCAGGTTTTTGATCTTTACCGTTCTAAGTTCTGAAATTCTTAAACTTCCCAAAGCATTAGCTGAGATCATTGCCTTATTTCTTATATCAATCATTTCTTTATCCGGCATTTTTCGGATTGTTGCTATGATTTGTGAGTAACTATAAGATTTTTTGTGCTCAATTGCTTTTGCGGCTCGGCGCTGGTTGTTGCTTAGGTTCAAATAATCAATATCGTTGTAATCAATCTTACTCCTATAGCCTTTCTGCCTTTCCAACCAACTTAAAAAAACTTTTAGCGTCCTAAGTGCATCATTGATGTAAGATACCGAATAATCTTGGTCGAAAAGGTAATTGATATATTTATCAGCCATCATGCTGTTGTAAGTTTCAAATCCGGCAAAAAAAGAAAATATCTCATATTCTCTAAGATATTTTAACTCGGCAAAGATGGTCTTTTCATCTTTCTTCAATGCTCTTTTAACATGGATTCGATACTTGTATTTAATCCTTTCGTTTGATGGGTTAAATTGATCCCATCTCTCTTTCTTTTTCATGGGAATAATTCGAGTTGAATTGA
>CAZCWN010000075.1:5366-6999 GCA_964502375.1 uncultured Rhizobium sp.
CTGTTTTTCAAGTTCCTTTTTGTCATCTTTCTCTTGGTCAAAAAAAGGAGGTTTCACGGAGGGATTTTCAGAATCACTTAATTCCAAAACTTGCACCACGCTAAAGAGTCGCTTAAGCTTCTGCAAATCATCAAGTTTATAAGGTTTGTTCATTTCACTTTTACAGGTTTGGCATATTGCCTTTACCTTGAGAAATTTCTTATCAACCGGATTGATTTGGATTTTCTTTTGAAGTGGGTCTTTTCCTTCTTTGCACTTCATGCAAAAAAGATGCTCAAATTTGGTTTTGCATTTGTTTGCTTCATTTAGCTTGCCTAGAAATTTGATAACCTCATTCCCGTAGAATAAAAATGGCTGTTTGTTATCAATTGGTTTCAAACCTTTCTCTTTCCATTCCAGAGGAGTTTTTGGATGCGCTTTGAATAAGCGAGCAAGATCATCGGCATCATAGCAATACCAATATTTGATTTTGTTTAAGGAATAGATTCTTTTTCCCACGGCTTATTGATTTGAATATTTTTCAATAAGCGCACGGATGTCTTCGACTTTCCAAACGGTGGTTCGTTCACCGATTTTAACTGGTTTAGGAAATTTGCCTTTTTTGACACCGTCCCACCAGCTTGATCTGCTAACTGGAATAATTGGAGGTAAAGGAGGTTTGGCTTTTTTGTCGCCAATAATTTGACGGATTCTTAAATATCCGGTTTCAGGAAGTGAGTTTTGATAGTGCATAAATTTTTACCGTTTTGATTAAACAAAATTTGTTCAATGAAGAACGGCAAAAACTTATTAAGTCCTTTATAATGCGGGGCGAATCGGTTTTGATAAAACCGAATTCGGTTTTAAAATAGGGAGAATTAATCTTCTGATTCTAGTGATTCAGCCAGCTGTTTAGCTTCTTTGAGCCACTTTCTTACTGTGTCATCTGTAATCGGTTTGTTAAAATTTTGGTTAACATCTCTCGTGATTTCTGCGGTTATTTGGCTTTTTGAAGATTCAGGCTTCCAAGCATAACCTTCAATTGCCATCCCATAAATCATTTTCAGAAGTGATCTTTTTTCAGTGATTCCAGGTGCTTTTTCGCTTTTGAACTTTTCAAGTTCCTCCGTTTTGTTTTTTAATTGCTCTCTGAGCTTAGTAATCTCTTCAAACATCTTTTGGTTATTTTTAGCGGTCTTCTCAAGGATTTCTAAAAAGTGTTCTTCTTTTAATGTCGCTTCTGGCTGTGGAACTCTTGATAACTTTTCAGGAAGAGAAATATTTTTGTTTTTCGCCCAGCTAATATAATATGCGGGAACTATTCTTTTCTTCTCTGTTTTCGTAGCAGTGCCATGAGGCATAGTTTTTAATAAACCAGCGCCAATTGATCTCTCTACCAAGTCAAAGAGTTCAAAATATTTTTCAGCAAAAGGAGAAGATTCTAGTTCTGAATAGCGTCTTAGTGAAACTTTGTTATAATAAATTTCTTTTGGATTTTTACCAAAAGTTAGAGCTAAGCATTCTTCAACTGTCCAATAATCTGCTTTCAACCAGTGATCATAATCAGCATTAAATTCTGGTCTGTGAAAAGAGTCATTTTCCTTTTTTTGCGCTTTTAGTTTTCTTGTTGCTTCGTTTTTTTCTGCTACTGGTA
>CAZCWN010000076.1:0-6935 GCA_964502375.1 uncultured Rhizobium sp.
ACGTATTTCATTAAGTTTAGTAGTGTTAGCAGTTAAAATAGTGCAAAATATTTTTTTATGTGATATAAAATATCATTCTTCAATCTCTAAGATAAACTTTCATGACTGGTACCCTTGAAGCCAAAGAGCTCAGTATAGTTTTTATAGGGCAATTTAATCCAGCAATCATAAATCCTAGTTGGCTTTTGCTAAAAGGATTGATTAGCGAGCCTGCGCAAAAACAGGCATTGGAAAACAATAACTATATATCGCATCCAGATATTTCGCAATTTAAGCTGGATTACTGTACAATTCAAACAACAAAAGACAGGTATATTATTACCTCTACTCAAGAAGGATATTTTGAGTCTTTAATGGAGCATACTTTAGGAATTTTTTCTTCTCTTGGAGAAACTCCTATCTACCAAATGGGTATAAATTTAACGCACCATTACCAGTTTAAAGACAAGGATAAGTATAATAATTTTGGTGATTTAATTGCACCAAAAAATTTATGGAGTCCCATGACAAAAAATCCTGGATTAAAGAAGATAGAAATTCGTTCAGAAAGAGGTGATCAATATAAAGGTGAGATTAACACCTACTTAGGTATTTCGCAAAATTTTGAAATGGGAATAAGAATACAAGTAAATGATCATTATGCTTTGTATGATAAGGCAGAAGTGCTAAATACCTCGGAAGTAAATGCTGCAAGAGCTATTACTATGCTTAAAGATAACTGGGAAAATTCTATCAAGAGCTCCACAACAATTATAGAAAGTTTAATAAGTCATGCAAAGAGCTAGTTTAAAAATAATGGATAACCCATCATCGTTTTTCTCTGATGAAGAAAGATCATTTATTGATGGTAGTGCAGATAAGGTGTACCTAGGTAATTCGGTAATAAGGGGTTACCTTGATAATATGAGGGAGGATATTGAGCGTCCTAATTCAAATGAGGATGATGGAACTATAGGCTTCAAGCTATTTCAAAAAAATGAAAAAATTATCCCTCTTTCTAATATAGCTTCTGAAAATTTTGAAAAAAATAAAAATGATGTTTGTTATTCTTTAGCTCAAAAAGAGTGGCAAGGTTATGTTGAAAACGTGTCAGAAGAAAATGGTGAATTTACGGCAGTACTAAAAGATAAATCTGGCAAAGAGTCTGATATAAGGGTCGATTTTTCTATAGATGAAGTTAATGAAGGAGATCGAGGCCTGGTTCAAGAAGGTGCTTTAATAAGATGGATAATAGGAAAAGAAAGAAAGGTTCATGGTCAGATTAAAAATAATGACTACATAGTTTTTCAGCGCTTTCCAGTGTGGCAAAAGGGAGAATCGGATAAAGACTCTTCTGTGGTCAGAAATTTTAATAATTGGCTTAACTCGGAAAATGACATTTAATGCTCCTCAATGTGATGAATTGGAGATTACCATCTTTGGGTCCGGATATGGAGAAAGCATAGCAGTTCATTTCACTAACGGTAAATGGCTGATAGTTGACTCTTGTACCTCAAGAGATGCTGAACTCCCTTGTCCAATAGAATATTTAAAAAGAATGGGGGTCAATACTGAAGATTCTGTTGCAATGATAGTTGCAACTCATTGGCATGATGATCACATTAAGGGCATAAGTAAAATTTTCGAATCTTGCCCAGGTGCAAAGCCTGTATTTTCCGCTGCTTTTTGTGATGACAAATTCAAGAAATTAGTGATGGATAGTTCTTTGAGTAGGTTATCATCCGTTAGCCCCACAACTGGCATATCAGAAATTAGTAAGTCGTGGAATCTTCTTTGGGAAAGAAAAAATAAATTAATTTTTGCCTCATCTGATAAGTTGTTATTAGATAATGAATTCCAGATATATTCCCTTTCTCCAAGTGATGAAATTTTTGAAACAGCAATTCTATCAATAATTTCTCAACTGCCGCAACAAACCACTACAGCCAAAAGAATAAATCCTCCTAAACCTAATCACACTTCTGTAGTTTTGTGGTTAAAAAATAACTTGGACAGAATTTTGCTTGGAGCTGATTTAGAAGAGGCGAGCGATTATAAGGGATGGAGTGTTCTAATTAATGGAATCAAGCCATCGATAATAGATAAAAAAGCAAAAATATACAAAGTTGCGCACCACGGTTCCAAGACTGGTCATCACGATGAGATATGGACAAAGTTGCTCGAAGAAAATCCGATATGTTTAATTGCGCCATTTAATAAAAATCCAAAGCTTCCATCAAAAGAGGATGTGACAAGAGTGAGTCAATTTTCAGATTCTGTTTTTGTTTCCTCAAGTTCTGTTGAGAAAGACAAAAATGTGCGAACTCAGGATAAGCATGTAAAGAGAACCCTTCAAAAAAGAAATGCCTCTTATGTTGATAGTCAATTCAGTTTTGTAAGACATAGAAAGAAAAGTGGTGAAGACTGGAAAACTGATCTATTTGGCAATGCAATTAAAGTAGCTGCTAGCATTTAGCTGTTCATTCAAAAAACTTCATCACTCTTTCCAATATTGCATACTGAGCATAAGGTTTGGAGTTTTTCTAGTAGGACCTCTCCACCCTTTGACCATGGCTTTTTATGGTCAACGTGAAGAGGAACGGATGGATCTTTGGACGGACTAGCGCCACATATTACAAATAAAATTATCTTTGATCAGAACTGTTACGCACAAATGCCAATTAATTTTTCTTTGTATTTTACGAGATATAATTTTTGCTCTTGGAGAAGAGGTGATTTTTTCTGAAGCGATGTCGTTATTTGAGTCTGACCTTCACCCCAAAGTCGTACCAACCATCATGAGAAAAATCTAGGTTTTGGGGAGAAGCTCAAGAAAATTAGATAATCTGATAAAGTTGTTGGAATTGATAAGGAAGACCTTCTCTTAATATTTAAAAAATTTGTGTAGGGAAATCCCTCCATAAATTTAATTCTCTTGCTTGGTTCCCTCTTTTTTCTTTACCGAATCTACCACATACTGGACATTTTCTACCGTCGATTCAATGAGTATCAGAAATTCATTTTGTTCTTTTGCATCAAGTTCTTGTACCACTCTTGTGGCCTTTGCCATGTCTTTATTAAAAACTCTGATCGATTGACGGAGAAAGGCAAATTCTACCTTAGGGGATATGTACATGGGATTTTTTCGTAATGGGTTATGAAAATAACCTGCGTTTTGACTGATGAGGTCATTTCTTGATACACAGAAGTGGATACGCAGCTTAGATCATATCATACTAATTAGTATGATATGACATACGATTTAAAATGGTTAGCGAGATTATTTTTTCAATACTTTTTTACGACTTACGCGTTTTTATTTTCTATCAATCAATAATAACTAGATTAGTCCCTTGTGTTATCTAGGAGCCATTCGATTGTGTCGTAATCTATAGAATAAGAGAGTTTTTTAGCCTTTTTTCTTGCTAGCAGAGAAGAAAGACTTTCAGTGATTGCTAGGGTTTTTTCTTTAGATATATTGAGGTTTTTCTGCTGCAAGTACTCCTCCACTGCCTCAAGACATTCTCCAAATAATTCTGCATCAAAATTTCGTTTTGGTTTTCTTTCAATATTGTCCTCATCTTCGGTTACAAGGTCATTTATAGTACATCCGAAGGCCTTGGCTAGCTTTTCTAAAGTGGAAATTCTCTGGGCAACAGTTTTGCCGTAGATAATACTTTTAATTGTGGCAACTGGGACGCCTGATCTACTGGCAGTAGTCACTATGGACCACCCCTTTTCTTTCATGTGGTGCGAAACTTTTGGACCTACGCTAGACATAGCTAATTTATGGTATCTGAAATTGATAGGATGGAATCGCTGATTTTTATCCGAGAAGCCTTCATTTCTCTGATATTAATGGTGAATTCTACTCGGTTATTTCTCAATGTAAATTGGACAATACCGCCGCTTGTGGCAAAATTTTTTATATTACCAAAAGTTAATACTGGCTTTCCTTTGACGCGGGACAATAAGCGTTTTAGATACCCATTATAGTTATCATTTACGAATAAAATGTCGCAATCCTCAAGGTAGTCATTTTCATATTTGTTAATAACCACAATGTTTTTTCTATCGTGATTTTTCAATAAAATACCCAGATAAGGGATGATTGGATTGTCTCCCATCACACATAGATTTTTACTTCTAGATTTGTCAGCTTCACGCCCTCCCCAACTTGCATACTGTAGGAAATTATAAACTACTTCTGCCTGAAGTTCGTAATCAGATTTTTCTTTTATTTCGTCAGCAAAAGAGGGGTTGCCTATGTCGAGCACAATGGCTGCCACAAAAATTGCTTTTGCAACTTTAGAGAAAATATTTGCTGAGTTTTTTACAAACAAATTTCTCATCAGCTGTTATTCATTACCTAAAATTTCCATGCGACTTTCCCGTAAACCTGATCTCCATAAGTCGCATTGTGTGTGCCGTAAAATGGTCTTGTTGTTTCGCGTGTATCTCCGAAGAATAGTTTCTGGCCGACTACGCTGAACTCCAGGTTGCGTACTGGGCGCCAAGCTAAGCGAAGATCTGTGCGTTTGTAGGATTCAATTGATACCGTATGTAAGTTACCCACATAGTAAAATGTGGCATCGAGTTCTATATTTTGTGCTACGTTCCAACGGGATTGGATTTGGAATTGATGATGTGGTGAGACTCCGGCATCAAAAGGGGAGAGGTTATCAGTGCTATCTTGGTTGAAGAGGATATCAATATCAAGATAGCTATAACCCAGGACTACGTTCCAGTTATCAAAGATGTTCACGTTGGTGCTGGCATTAACCCCTTCCGTCCTTGCTCTGGCTCTATTATAGAGCTCGTACTGAAATTTTGCCAGGTTAGGTTCAAAACTCCGAACATCGTTGTATTCGTTAAAGAAAACCGAAATATCTAATTCCAGTCGGGAGAAGGATCTGTTACGGTATCCTGCTTCATAAGAAGTAATTTTCTCTGCCTTGAAATTTGGATTTCCTTGCCAGTATATTTTTGTTGAGCCCCTGTTTGTAACTAGGCGTCGCAGATTTGTTTCTAGCTTGCTTGGTTCCCTTACCCCTTGTGAGGCCGAAACCCAAACCGTGTTTTCGTTATTAGGTGTCCATCTTAGTTGGGAGCTCGGCATATAATGACTGCCTGTAATATAATGATGTTCAAATTTTCCTCCAAGGATGAAATCTAGTTTTTCTGGAATGATTGAATAAGTGTTTTGAAGGAAGGCTGTGAAGAGCTGAGTTGTCTCTTTATTAGGGTTAAACTGATTAACTAGAATATTACCGACCTGGCCATTCTTCATCTCGTCTATGGTGTAACGATAACCAAAACCTAATTTTAGCTTATTGCAATCACTTGTTTGGAGGTAGTATTCTCCGTCTAAGTTAAAAATATTACGATCCAGACTATATAGTTGGCTTTTCCTCGAAGTATTATCGACATAAAAATGAAGATTGGTGATATCGGTTTTATTTATAGAATGTTTCCATCGAGTATCCAGATTAGCTCCATTTACATGCTCGCTATCAAACACTTGGTTGCTTTCCTGAGTAGGAATAAAAAGAGGCTGGTCTTCTTTTCCATTATGGGCATCAGCCTGAAAAGTAATTTCATCGCGAAGCGTTTTTTGCCAGTCGGTGCGGAAACCTACCTTAGACATCCCCCCTTCATCACCTGCGCCTTCGAATTGTTTTCCACGTAATGAGTCAACGTTCTTAACTTCATCTCGATGCAATTTCTTACCCCAAACTCTGTAAAAAATATTGTTGCCAATTTTAGAACCTTTACGGATTTCTGCGTTCTTTTCCTGTGTTCCATATAATGCAGAAATATAGGTGCCTTGAGTATATTGCACTTTTTTTGTAATAATATGGATAACACCATTTAAGGCATTAGCGCCCCACATTGTAGTGGCACCACCACGAATAACCTCTATTCTGTCAATGTCTTCTAACACCAAATCTGCAGTATCCCAATTGGTTCCTGTGAAAACAGAGCTATAAATTTCCCTGCCATCGATCATCACTAGGACCTTATTATCATACAGACGGCCAAATCCCCTTGAAGTAACAGACCATTTGCTTGAGCCAGAACGATAAACTTCAATTCCAGGGACTAACCTTAGCGCCTCGGGTATGTTTGTGGCACCTGACCTCCTTATGTCGTCAGAAGATAATACATAAACGGATGCGGCAGCCTTAAAAGTTGGTTCCTGTTCTTTTGACACTGAAATAATTTCAGTATCTGCCAGATCAATAGCGAGGGGTGGTTCAACTATTTCGCAATAGGCAAAAGAATTCCATAGTAGTAAGCAAACGAAGTACAGTACTGTGATAGAGTGACGACATTCCATTTATGAAATCGTAGGGGAGTAGAATGGGTAGGAGAAGAAGAAAAGATGCATCAAGTTTACCAAGAAATGGAGTAATATTGCTGATTCAAGTTGCTTAGTACGAAGATAAATCCCCCCATACATTAAGCCGGAAATGAAGGCGAGAAACGCAAAGCTTACTCCGCTGGAAAGATGAGACAGTGCAAACAGAAACGAAGCGATTAGAAGCCCAATAATATGGCCATTGCGGAATTTATGGAAAACAGCAATTAGGTTATTTTGTATAAAAAATCTGAAGAAAAACTCTTCAACTATTATCGTAAAGAACAGCATCTTAACGGCCCACAGTAAAACAAAATTAAAGCTTGGTAGCTTGGGGTCGAAAACTACATATTTCAAGGCCGTGCCAATAATGGACAACATGGCAATCGCACCTATAAAAAAGGGGAGAAGTTTTTTACAAATTTCTTTGAATTGGTTCCTGTCTAGAACAGGAGAATATGCAAACAAAAGTAAGAAAAAAGCTATTAGCGGCTTGTCGAAATTGAACCAGAATGGAAAAGCGGCCGAACTGTTACTGAGCTTAATTTGTGGATAGACTTGCCAATTACTGAAGCCTGGAAGTTTATGCATAAAG
>CAZCWN010000077.1:0-6879 GCA_964502375.1 uncultured Rhizobium sp.
GGAATCAAGTATTCGCTAGGTTGAAATGATCAAGAGGTTTTGAGACAGGCTCTAGCACAAAAGGGTGTTTGCGCGTGACTTATTGAGTATTTGAGTTGAACAATTACGACCTTTTCAGCATCTTTAAATGTTGGTTTTTCCCCGTAATACAAGGTTACATCAGCTATTTGTACAGTTTCCTCAGAAGCTAAGTCTTGATCATTGGGGCCTTCTATTGAAAGACCTATAAAATTATCTTGAGGCCACAATAACTTTAACGCTTCTCGTGCCGCCCAATTTTCATGAAATTCATGTCCATCTCGTGAAGCTCTTGTTTTATCAACTTTACCTAGTTTGTTTGTCATACGGTTTTCTAGATACGGTTGATACGCTTTCTGATTAAACTAACATTAGTTGCAGACACGCCGTATTCCTTAGCCAAAACTTCCCACCTTGCTAGTGCCGTCTGAGTTTGATCTACAATCTCAGTAATACGCACTTTGGATAATTTGGCTTCGTGTCCTAATTTAATCAGGTGATCAACGCTAGGATTTTTTCCTTCACCCATGACCATGGTGCTTTGTTCACCACGCGGACCAGACGAAAAAGTTAAGTCATAAGCGGGCGATAGTTTCCATTCACCTTTTGCATCCATTAGGAAGCTAAAATTTTTGGAGTGATCGTCGCGGTTATGTGCAAGAACATTGAATACAGCCAATTGATATAGCTTTTCAATTTCGCGTGCATCACGAGTCAGAGCACCTGTTAGAGCAATCAAATCCTCATAATCGAGCGATGGAATTCTGAAATCGGAATGCAATAAACCGCAGACAGTGTGCATATGGAAGCGTTGCTTACCATTCCTATCAAAACGCTTAACTGCAAAATAACCTGCACCTTTTTGAGCTGAGAATAGGTGAACATCAGGCATGGAAATCCCAGCTTTTTTAGCTATTAAAGCGTAAACATATTCAATTGCACCAGCGTCTACACTGTCTTGCGCATTGCTAAATTTAACGATCCAAGGTGTATATCCATCAGGCAAATCATGTATGCCATGAATAATATTTTTCCGATCACTATCCAAACCTATCAGAGCTTTTGGACGTGCGCCAGCAGATGAGCCATTTAAGGCTAGAAGGTCTTGTAGGACTTCATCAGACGTTCCATCTAGAACTTCTCGAGCTTGTTCTGCCAGTTTATCCAAGTTAATACTATCGCTACTTTCTTGAGTGCTATTATCTGGTTCATAAACAAGCGCGCCAAGACCATTCAATCCCACATGCGTCAAGCGATCTAATGGCGTAATATCGGAAGGTAAAATACCAAGCGAGCGAGCAAAACGATCAAAGAGTAGTCGCCCCCAACCATCAGGAAGACTATCGTTAAATACTCCGGGAAGCCCTTCAAACAAATTGTAATCGAAACTGCTTACTCCAGATTTCAATGGTAAGCGCAAAGGCGAAATATCTAGGTTTGCTTCAATGAAGGAGCTGTGGTATTCAAAATAGATTTTGCGATCCCGAATTGCTAGGCGGCCAACAGGAATAGTTGAATCACCAAAATTTAGCCCAACTTTTACCTCATTGACAGATTCATATTTATTCATTTGCGGCTTCCTCTTTTTCGTATATTTGTTTTGTTAGTTTCTAACACTTCGTCAATCGATGAGAAAGAAGGCTGTTCTGGCTGTAGCACTTTAACAAGGTTTTCCAAACCACCGAGAACCATTTGTAATTTCAGAAATCCTTCGAGAGAGATTAATCCTTTTTGTTCAAACTTGCGCAAGGTTGGTAATGGCACACCAGAGCGTTCCGCTAAACCTTGTTGAGTGAGCTGTAGCTTCAGTCTTTGTAGGCGCGTATTCTCAGATAGTTTTTTTTGTGCTTTCGATACGGTAATAAGTGATAACATAATATTGTTTAATATAAATATACGCTATTAGTAATAGTATAATATTAGTTGATAAGAGAACTTAAGTCAATAGCTAACAGCAATAATTACAAGAGTAAGGCTCTCAGTCAAAAACCGCGCGCGTGAGAAAAAATTTAGATGCCAAATAGGTAAGCGGGGGGTGGTCAAAATTGAATTTCGGGATGGGGGGTAAGGTTTTGAGGGAAGATTAAGAAAAATCACAGTTCATAAGTACTAACTCACTTCTTTCATGTACCTTTTCTTTCCGAAGTAAAACCGCATTGAGGCTCTAGTTCTATTGTGTGCTCAACAAAAATTTTGGATACTTTATTTTTTAGTGTTAGAAAGGTAATCGATCAACATTAATCAAATTTAAAAACTCTATCTGTACCCATCTTATCAATCAGATTGCTATATAAGCTTATATGCAGCATCTCCTCTTTTTTAGTCATTGGAGTTTGAAATGGTAATGCCACAACAAACGGTAACCAAAATGCTGAGAACATAGAACCTTTTAAATCATAATTGTAGCGCTTGCCAGCTTTTTTAACTTCTACCAGAATATTTTTTTTATTATTGATCCACATCGGAATTATGAAGAGTGAGTATCCAGTTATATGAGATAAAGGTTCAGCGTACTTAACGCCACTATCATCAAATGATCCTTTAATCAAAACTTCTGCCGATTTTTCATCGGCAACAACTGTGCAGCAATCAGTTTTGTTAATCAAAGAGATGAACAAATCTAGATGTCTCTGCGCAAGAGACGTCTTTTGATAATCATACTGACTATTATCGTCAGAAGAATACTTCCATTCTACAAAAATTTTACTTTTTTGATTTGAGGTATTCTTTAGGTTTTCAATTTTAACATTGGCTAAGTCTTTATTGTGCACTAGCGTTACACAGCCACATAGAAAATTTAGAAATATGAAGATAAAAAAATTACGTAAAAACCTAATCATTACTGCAAAATCTCTTTTTTAAATTTTTCTAAACAAAAATCCTGTGCATAATTAAATATGGTAACAATGATCTTATGGTTATTAGCCAATTCGTTTAAATAATTAGAGTTATCCTTTTCATCTTTGTACTCGCAACGAGATTTAAAAATTAATGATCTAGTTTTTCTATCGATTACATTTGCATAAGCATTATAGACAACTTTATATTTAGTGCTGCCAAAACCACCGTAATAGTGTCCATACACCGTAGAATATACATCTAGTACCCAATCTCCTTCTTTATAATTTTCTAATAAATACTCTACATCATGCTTATTTACGTCAATTCCCTGTTTCTTAAGATCAGGAATTGCAGTTAAATTATACTTTTCTTTTAAAACGCTACCTAAATTTTTACGAATATAATTAGCAGGATCAGCTGCATGGCTTATATCTATAATTCCATTACCTTCCAAACTGTTTATAGTAGCAAGTGCACCTATTAATCCTAAGGACTGTCTAGTTGCCTCTGTCTTGGTAAAGAAATCTATTCTCTGAATTTTAGTATCAGAGGTAACTTGCAATTTCTTTTGATCTCCACTCGCAAATTTATTAAGGTGATTTTTGTAAGAACAAGCTGGCAACAAAAGTATTACCGCTAAACAAACAACTTTTAAATTTTTCATAAGTGGAATCAGATTAAAAAATGGTGTTTTAGAGTTTGAAATACAGGGGAGTTTAGTGCTATTTTTTTTAAAACTCAATTTATAAGAGTTCTAAGAACGGCGGAGTTGCACTGGACAATCAATTTGGATGGACCACGTAATTTCCGAGATTGTCTTGGATATAGCTTGGGGTTATACTGGATTTTGTGGGAAAAAAGAAAGGTGGCAGGAAGTCTTGGAGCAATATAGAATCAGGAGCTCTACCATTTGTAACGTTGAATTTTTAGAATAAATAATCAGCTCTATCAGCACTAAATCTCATGAACTTAATAATTACTTTCCTATAAATTTCTTAGCCTCTACTTCTTGCCAACCTGGCTTTTAATTTAAATTTCCATCAATAGTTTTTTGTTGAAATTTTGGACAGCTTTTGTCTCTTTCGATAAAAACTAAATGGATTACTTGCATTGAAAGATAACAAGCTCAAAGAATTACGAGAGAATCAGGGTTATAGCCAGGTCGAGCTTGCAGAAAAAGTTGGCCTAAACCGCTCTTATTTGTCGCAGATAGAAAGCGGCATGAAAAGAATACCCAGAAAATATTTACAAAAAATTTGTGAAACTCTCAACGTTACGGAGGCCCAGCTACTTGGATATGAAGAAGTTAAAAGAATAGATAATGATGTTCTTGGTTATGCGATTGATATTGTTGACTCTATCACAGATGCCTCTGACATGACAAAAAACGAAAGGGTTGAGATGCTTGGCCGGGTGTATTCCATGGTACAAGATGTTCTTGAGAGAAAATTAACCCCTGAGCAGTTGGAGGAAGAAGTCCAAAAACTACAAAAAGAAGCCGAAAATACCGAAAAAATAAATAAAGGCTTTATCGAGTTTTGTAAAAAGTTGGGCAAAAACAAAAATAATAATACAAGCAATCAATAAGGAGTAATGGATAAAAGACTAGGGAACTGCTGGAGGAAAAAGCGCGCCAGCTTCATCCATAATGGATTGCCACTGGCAAAAAAAGAGCAAACGAAAAGTTTTTTGGGCTTTTTTCAAAAGTAGGCATGTCAATAATTTTGCTATCCATACTAGCGTTTGTTATAATTGCCGATGTGATGCTGTTTATAGACTATCTCCATAAATAATTTAAACATATGAAAAAAAACGCGTTCTAATTATTGAAGATGATACCTCACAAATAAAAATTTTTGAGAAAATCGTTAGCCAAATCAAAGTTGAGTCGCAGCTAGTTTCCACAGGAGGTGATGCTATAGAATATCTTAAGGAGCATAAAGATATAGGGCTTGTATTGCTTGATTTGGCATTACCAGATATCTCTGGGTTACAAGTTTTAGAAGAGCTGAAAAAGCTAAAAAACAAAGTTCCAGTTGCCATTCTAAGTGCTAATGAAGATTCAAAGATTGCAGTTAGGGCAGGGCAGTTAGGTGCGATGGACTTTTTTATAAAAGGCAAAATAGACGATCTGATGAAGCTGTTTGAATTGATAAGTGAGACTTTCTCTTAGCTGAGCATTAGATTAAACAACTCTAATATGCTGCGTATAGTTTTATAAACATTTACAGGGCTTATTTAACATATATTTTTCCTGAAGTAGCGCTCAAAATTCCGCTGATGATTGATAACAAAGTCGTCTTCCTACATCCCGACGGCCCTACAAGCATCGTGAGTTCGCCGGCCTTTATTTGCATGTTAATGTCAAAAAGAATGCGCATATTTTGATCACCAACTGGGAAATCTTTACAAATATTTTTAGTTTCGATGGAGATTTCTTTGGTCGTTTCTGATTTTTGTTAAGACCTGCTCTGGTCTACTTCAGGGGCTGCTGCGGCCTGTGAGTAACCTCTTGAGGGGCTAGTTGTAGGATTAGGCCTTTCTTCTGAAGCAATATAATCCGCTTCTTCCTTATCAATTTTTGCCCCTGCAGAGACAAGGCTATTCACTATTGTTTCTGTGCCGGCGAGCATTGCCATGGCAAGCGGGGAAATATTAGCTGCGTTTTTAGCATTAACATCCGCGCCAAGAGAAATAAGGTAATCCACAATTCCTTCATTTTTATTGATGGTCGCTGCATTTAACATTATCAAACCTCTACATCCAGTAAGATCTAGGTAATTTTCTATCCCATATTCAACTGCTAAATCGCAAAGGGTTTTAATAGACTTCTTCTCTCCAGAGTTTACTGCCGTATATATTGCATAAGAACTTATTGGAGCAGAACTTTGCCCTGAGTTGGGATCTAACAAATCATCTCTCGATCTGATAAATTTGGCGATGAGCCCTGTCCATCCAAACGAACATGCTAGTTCAAGCGAAGTGAGAGGCACTCCGCTCCTTCCTTTCAAATGAGGATCCGCCCCTGCTGCAAGCAAAATGTCAACTATGGTTGCATCCTCTTCTCCCTTCCAGAGCGCAACATGTAAAGGAGAAAGACCCTTGTTATATTTCGTCATCAGCTCAGGCCTAGCAAGGGCTCGCACGATACCTTCATTTTGTTTTTTTATACCTAAAAATAAAACCTTTGCCTGTGAATCAATATCATCAGGTAAAATATGAACCTCAATAAATTTTTCTATTATTTCCTCAGCATCGCTCCTGGCTACGATGATGGGCCAGAAAGTGTTATTAAGCCAGGCTCTCTTATCTCTATAAAATCTTTTGCAGACCTGTAATACTAGTTCTGTGGAACCTTGGGTTATTATCTGATTAAATTCCTTGGGCTCAATCATAAGAGTGGGGACTATGGAAAGAATTAAAGAGGCCGCATTATATTTTTTAGATGCGATGGCTTGTGCAAAGAGCTCTCGGGCCTTCTTTTTTCCTATAGTTTGTGCGGGCAGAATATCATCGGCACCAGCACCAAGTAGATCATCTATAATTTCGAGTTTTTGAGACACTTCTCCTTTGTCAGAATTAAATAAATTATGCACAGCACAATTTAAGAACGACTCGAAAGGCATAGCAATGGCATTAACATTAACCACTATTGTTGTTAGAATGTTTTTTACATCTTCAGCATTCATGTTGGTGATCGCCGTCTCCAAAGCTTGTTCACTGGGCAATAAAGTCGGCCGTTCTGGTCTCCTGAACTCTGCTAATATCGCATCGAAATCTTCTTTTTCAGCAGCCTGCTTTTTTCTCTGTGATTTCTTGCTCTTTTTGTCCTCACTTTTTCTGACTGTGGGCGTTGGTTCTGTTTTAAACTCTGCAACTATTGTTTGCGGAACGGCCTGTACAACCTGCTCAACTTCTTCAACAATAATGGGTTCCTCTATTCTTATTTCTTCCCCATCGTTTGTTATTAGGAGCCTGTTGCAAATCCCCTAACCGAACTGATTTAAATTTCCTTATATT
>CAZCWN010000078.1:0-5234 GCA_964502375.1 uncultured Rhizobium sp.
GATAAGAAAGAACTCAATACGTGGGAAAGAGTGAAGCTCACTAAGAACTTTGAGAAAAGCATGGCGCGCTATGCCGTCAGCACCCAAGAAGATAAAATCAAAGCTGAAATTGCAGCCAAAAGCAGCGAGAGTTTAAAAACCTCCATAGCTGCGGAGCTTGCTGAAATACAAAGAACTGAAACTGACTCTGATGGCAAAACTGTAGAACGAGGAAAACTTCCACTTGCTAAAACAAAACAAGAAGCTGCAAATAAAGAGTTAATAGCGCTAAGAGAAACTCTGAACAAAGAATTTGGTGAATTTTCAAGAATCGCTGAGTTAAAAAGACAAAAAAACGCATCAAGTATATTTGATAGAAGTGGCCGCGCCGAAAAAGATAAAGAAATACAAGCCTTGCAAGAATCCTTTAACAAGAAAAAAGCCGATAGGCCAGGAGAATATGAAAAACTCAACAAAGAATTAGAAGCCGCCAATGTGGCAAAGAGTCAGGCTGATGTTGAAGCTGCTGGCTATCAGGAAAGATTTAATACCCTACAAAGATTTGAAAGAGCCGCCACCAGCGCACATGAGGCTATTTCGCAATATAAAGAAAGAGCAACTGGCGGCACCGAAAAAGATCGCAAAGAAAATGCACAAAAAATACGCACTACTCTACAAGCAGATATTAAAAGGAATGCGGAGAATAAATCTGCTGCCCAAACTAACCTTGGAAATGAACAAAAAGCGTTAAACGAAGCAAAAGCAAAATTAGATGAAGCTAATGCTAGAAGAAGTTTATTATCAAAAGCTACTTTTGGAAAGTTCGGAGAGGATGCAAAACAAAAAACAGAAAGAGAAACTTTAGAGAAGGAATATCAGACACAAAAAGCAAGCCTGCAAACAGCAGAAAAAAGATTGTATGAACATACTCAAGAAGAAGAAAGGTTAAGACACTTAGATAAAGCTATGGACAGAGCTAGCGAGGTTTATGATCAAGCAGAAAAAACTATTAATAGCGTCATAGACCCAGAAAGCACTGAATATAAAGCAGCACAAGAAACAATAAAGAGATATGAAAAAGCCTCAAAAGCCGAAGACTTTGCAGAAATAAAACCTTGGGATCAGTCGGATTTACAAAAAGAAACTCCAGAGGAAAAAAAGTTTAGAGAAGTTGCGAAAGAGTATGCTGGTAGGGAAAATATAGAAGAGTTTGAAAGGTTTAATAAAGATAAGAATAAAAAATAAACTGCTTAACAAATTTCATCATGTGATGAGAGACCAATAAAATAAATGGCTCTCTCATCATTCCTTAAATTGTAGAACGAATTTATAACACCCAAAATTTCTGATTTTTTCCAATGACTTTACAAGAACATCTCAAAGAACTTCGTCAAAGAATAATTTTTTCTCTGATTTTTTTTATGATAACTTTTTTTTGCTGTTATTTTTTTTCAGAAAAAATTTACGAATTTCTTTTACAACCTTTCATCGAAATTTCACAAAATACTCAAAATCGTAAACTGATCTACACCAGCCCCACTGAAGCCTTCGCAACATATCTAAAACTTTCTTTTACTTCAGCATTATTTTTTTCTTTCCCAATTTTTGCTGCAGAAATTTATCTTTTTTTAGCTCCTGCTTTATATAAAAATGAGAAAAAAAATGTTTTGTTAATATTTTTTTTCTCACCTTTTTTATTTTTATGCGGCGCAATTTTTGCTTATTATTTTATTTTACCTCTCACTTTGAAATTCTTCGCAAGCTTTGAGAATCAAGGCTTTACAGCCCCTTCATCTTTGCCAATTTATTTCGAAACAAAATTAAGTGAGTATCTAAATTTTGTCACAAATTTACTCTTTGCATTTGGCATCGCATTTCAATTACCAATCTTGTTGCTTTTTTTAATCAAACTTGATTGTTTATCGGCCAATGACTTGAGATTGAAGCGGAGATATTGGATTGTGACAATTTTCATAACGTCTGCGATCCTTACCCCGCCTGATGTCGTGAGTCAGCTAAGTTTAGCAATTCCGATGATTTTATTATTCGAAATTGCAATTCTTATTGGTAAAAATTTTAACAAAAAAAACAAAATTTATGGTTACTAAAAAAACTGTGAAAAAACCAGCCGCTAAAAAAACAACTGTTAAAAAAGCCCCTGCTAAAAAAGCTCCTGCTAAAAAAGCCGCTGTTAAAAAAACTCCAGCTAAAAAAGCTCCTGCTAAAAAAACTGGAATTAAAGCTGCAGCTAAAAAAACTTCAGCATCAGCAAAAAAAGCAGTTAAGAAAGTAGTTAAAAAAGTGAAAAAAATGCTTTAATTAAGCAGAAAATCTAAAAAGTAAAAGAGGGCGGCGTCTCAATAGAGGCGCCGCCCTTTTTATTGTCTTAAATAAGTTTTTGAATATTCCCTTTAATCAAAACTTACTTCAAAAAATAAGAAAAATTTTTCAGCAGAATTTTTCTTGATCTTAATAAAATTTTTAAAGTCTCTAAAAAGTTTTTTGCATATTTGAGTTGCACTAACACCGTTTCCAATCTTTGTTTTTTGCTGCTTGCTGAAGAAATATTTTCACCACTATTCACATTAAAAACTGCCGGAATATTTACCGGATAAAAAGAATATTTTTGGCCGTTAGGTTTTTTTGCAGAAAGCAATGCCATATTTAATTCATAATCCATGCTGTAACGATTTTTTTCGTTAAAAGAAAAAACATCAAAAATTTCTTTGCGATAATAAAAAGATTCACCAGATCCAATTGGGCAATATTTTACCAAATTACGTTTAGTCATTGAAATTGTGGCGCTGGCGCTGAAACCATTACTTAGACCAATTGCATAGCTATTGAAATAAATTACATCAAAATTGCTGTTGGCTTTTATATAATATTCTATCTCTTCGAAAAAATTTTTATGTAAAAAATCATCTGCGCCCAAGAACCCAATTAAATTTCCAGTTACATGCTTTAGAGCCATATTTCTTGCTTGCGAAATTCCTGAATCTTTTTCTTTTATCCAACGAATTAAGTGAGGAAATTTTTGTACATAATCAGCGATGATTTCATGAGTTCCATCAGTTGAAATTCCATCAAAAATCAGCAATTCTTTATTCGGGTAATTTTGTGCTAAAAATGATTCAATGGCCGTGGATAAATATTTGGCAGCGTTAAAAGCCGTAATAATAACGGAAATTTTCATGGAATTTTTTTTTAGAAAGTTTTGAAATATCTTTGTTTACTACCTTCCCTTCCCCAATTTAAAAATCAAAAAATATGGCAAATCTAATTCCCTTCGATCAGCGCGATGGCGTTATTTGGTATAATGGCAAATTCGTCGAGTGGAAAGAAGCTAAAGTTCACGTATTAAATCACGGCTTGCATTATGCTTCTTGCGTATTTGAAGGCGAAAAAATTTACAACGGGAAAATTTTTAAATGCACTGAGCATTCAAAAAGGCTCCACGCCTCAGCCAACATAATTGGTTTTGAAATTCCTTTTTCAGTGGAAGAATTGGACAATGTAAAAAAAGAATCAGTTATTAAACAAAATATCACTGAAGGCTATATGCGAGCCTTTGCTTGGCGCGGCTCAGAAAAAATGGCTATCTCTGCTCAAAACAACAAAATTCACGTGGCGATTGCCTGTTGGCCTTGGCCCCCATATTATTCAGAAGAAGCCCGTAGAGCAGGATTAAAATTAAAATTTGCTCGCTATAAAAGGCCCTCTCCTGACACTGCCCCTACAGCCGCAAAAGCTGCCGGCCTTTATATGATTTGTACAATTTCTAAACATGAGGCAGAACGCGAAGGATATAACGATGCATTAATGCTGGATTATCGCGGCTATTTGGCTGAAGCCACAGGTGCCAATTTGTTCTTGGTTATGAAAAATGGCGAGTTGCACACCCCACTTCCAGATTGTTTTTTAAATGGCATCACGCGTTTAACAGTAATCGATCTAGCAAAAAAACGTGGTATAAAAGTTGTTGAGCGTCATATAAAACCAGAAGAATTGGCTAATGCTGCAGACGTTTTCCTTACCGGCAGCGCTGCTGAAATTACCAGAGTTGGCGCAGTAGAAGATAAATTTTATTATCCTCAAGCAAATCAAATGACCCTTGATTTGATGGATGATTATCATCGGCTGGTTAGGTCATAGGAACCACAAATAATTTTTCCTTTACACTGTCCCTATTGCCTTGAGATATAGGGACAGTGGCCTTAAGCACTAAAATAAAAACCTAAACACTAGTGAAAGCAAAACTCCTAAATTTCTTCACCATTCTTTTTCTTACAGTTTTTTGCTTAATTTTTTTTGCCACTGCCCAAACTAAATCCACCACCACACTCGATAAAAATCGCTCCGCCGAAACTTCAGTAAAATTTAGACAAAAATTCTCTGGTATCGCTTCTGCCATTGATGGCGATTCAATAAAAATTGGCAGCAAAGAAATAAGGCTTTTCGGCCTTGATGCCCCGGAATATAATCAAAAATGCTTTGATGAAAAAAATGAAGCATACGACTGTGGCTTAGTTAGTAGTGAATTCTTAAGGAAATTAGTAGATGGGAAAAAGCTCGCCTGTTTTTATAGTTCAAAAGATGTTTACAGCCGTTTTCTTGCCCGTTGTTTTATTGGCAAAATTTCCATTAATGAAGAAATCGTCAAAAATGGCATGGCGGTGGTTTATGATCTTAACGAAGCTGATGAAAAAATGCTCGAATTAGAAGCGCAAGCCAAAGAGCATAAACTCGGCCTCTGGCGCGGCCCTTTTCAACTTCCCAAGGACTATCGCAAACGATATTCAGAATAGCGATTAATAGACCGAGCCTGCCCTCTCTTTTTCATGACATAGCCTTTGTATATAGAATAATTGCCTCTCTCTAGTATTTCCTACCCTTTTATTATATCCTGCCTCTTCTTCCTAAGTGCTACTATTCAGATTTATCAGCGGTAAGCGTTTGAATAATTTTTCAAGAAACCAAAAAAACAGCTGCAACATGTGTAAAAATGGTATGATAGGGGAGTTTAATAATTTTATGAACCTATTAACAAGTATTATGCCTGGCAGTAACATTACTCATAGCCCCCTTAAAAACCATTTTGCTCCAATAGTTTTTGAGGGATTAAGAAACAAAATTGGAGAAGTGAGAAGTAAAAGCGAAGCTGAGATTTTGGAGCTCTTTGACCAAGCACTAACCCAAAAAAATACTAACCTTACCTGCTTATTGATGGCCCTTATATTCAGCGGAAAAGAAAC
>CAZCWN010000078.1:5244-6547 GCA_964502375.1 uncultured Rhizobium sp.
CATGGACCATTGGCAAAAAAATCGCTCTAATTAAAGAAGTACTTGACTTCACAACGGCCATCGCGCTTGAGCCAAGAGAAGGAATAGAGAGCCTAATAACCCGGGAACGCATTTCAATTCTGGAGAACACGCTACAAATTCCCAATCTTAGCAATCAGGATATAGAATTTATAAAAGCAAAAAAACTCTATCATATCCTATCGATAGAAACGGAAACTAGATCGGCTATAATCAATATTGCAGACTTAACCAGCAGCCTTTTTTATACGCGAACAAAAAATGGGTTATTAACGGGGCAAGAATTGGATATATCTGCAATGTATCGCTTTGGATTAATTAACGAAGAAGGCTATAAAATAATCAGGCAAACAATAAATGAAAAAATTGATATTGATGAGGAAGAAAATGAGAAAGTTGATGCATATCCGCTGCATATCGCAGTAGAAAAATCAAATCTAATGGCTGCCCAATGGCTCTTAAGAAATGGTGCCGATATCAACGCTAGAGACAATATGGGCTTTACGCCTTTTTCGGGCAGCGTATATAACCAAGACTATGAGATGGCTAAATTTTTATCAGAAAGTGGCGCCGATGTTAACCTTAAAAGTTTTCAGGAAATGCCCCCATTACACTTCTTAGTTGATTATAACCAGGCAGAAAACTCAGCTACCAACGATAATCAAGAAGAGCAAAAGCAAAACGCCCAGACTACACCAATATGGCGAAAAATGCTTAATGTTTTTATCGATAATCCAAGCACTGACTTTAACGCTACTGGCATTGATGGAAGCACAATATTACATATAGTAAAAGAGCCAGAACTAGCCACTGCCCTTCTTGAAATCACAAATGAAAATGGCGAGAGAAAAATTAATATTAATAAGAGGCGCAAAATGGATGGCTGCACTGCATTACATTGTGCTATAGTGGAAGGAAATACTGCAGTAGCCAGCGTGCTTATTTCCCACAGAACCAACCTTCAAATTATCAATCACGATAACGTGCCTCCGATGATATTTGCGGCACTACACCCAAATACTGTTTCGCTCCTTGACCAAGTTCTTAGCTCTCGTCCTACAGAAAAAAAAAGGCCCAAAAAACAAAAGTTCATAAAAGCAGCAAGAGCTATTCAGGCGCTCCGCATGACATTTTCACCTTTTAATTTCGCTAGTTCACCTGACTTTTTACAAGAAGCTCTACACTTAGCAGTTTCAAAGAATCTTCCAAATACTAACGATAGGGAGGTATTATAGCATACTAAACTAACCTTGCATATTTACTTTCAGTTAAAACCAAATCTAAT
>CAZCWN010000079.1:0-5975 GCA_964502375.1 uncultured Rhizobium sp.
AGGATTTTCTGCAGTTGCTGGGTTGAGACCTTGCGAGCTCTGGTCAACGCTGCTAAGTAGTTGAAGGAGGTATTCTTCAGGGCTTACTCCTTCGGCTCTTTCTGAAAAAACTGACTCTAAATCTTCTATAGTAAATATAGAATTAATTACCTTGTCTGTAAGAAGTCTAAAACTCTCTTCTTGGAGGGCAGCATTTTTGTAGGCAGCAATCATCAAATGCTTTAAAATAAGAATTCTACTCTCCTTGTTATCCAAAACTGATGCTTCCTCTGTCAGACTGCTACGTTGATATGTACTAATAAGCTCGCCAATCAAATTTTTTATTTTCCCTATTTTATCTTCTAAATTAACCGAAGGATCTGGATTAGCCAAGGAAGTAAGTTCAGTGATAAGTTGAGTAAAAGTATCTCTAATGGCTGCTGGAGTTGCTTGGCTTTTCATAACTATGTCTTAATTAAAGTTTAGGTTAATAAAAAATTTCCTGTTGGTTATTAGTGATCAAAGCAGCCGGCAAAGCTTTGGAAAACGGTAAGACTTTCAAAAATAGTTTCTTGCCAATACAAGCTACCAAAAGCCTTGCAGCTAAATCATACTAAGTATTTATAAACTGAGCTCTGATATTGGGGATTTATTAAGCTAAGAAACTTGCTTTGCGTAGTGTTTTTTTAAAAAAGCGTATTTTTGGATTGTGCCATAATTTGGAAGTTTAATCAACATAATTTTAGGTAGAACTTGTGAAGTAGCAAAACCAAGCTTTAGCTTTTGTGGTCCGGTAGATAAGCCCTAAGTTTTTGGCGGTATTTGAATGGGGAAGAATTTCATTAACTTCCTGGAGCCTTTATTAATGTTGTTACCGTGAAAGGGGGGTGGGATTTAATTAAGATGTATCTAAGCTTGAATTGAGTAGGAGTTAGGGTTTTGTGGTGTTAGTTGGGTTTGGTTTTGAAGTAAGAAAAACTATAATTTTTTTAACTAAACCTCAAAAAAATGTGCGGTAGAATCGCCCCAACTAAATTTTAGAGTTTGGCTGCCATGGCTTTTAAACTCAGGGCTACGTAAAGCGCGGATGATGGTAACGATTTTAGTGCCTGGCTTTAATTCGCGTAAAAACTTTTTTTCTAAATCCATAAAAATTTCGCCGTCTTTAAAAGGGTGGTTCATGAAAATGAAGTCGGCATCATGCAGATCAGTATTAAAAATGTCGCCTTGGATAAGTTGCAATTCGCGACCAGTAACATGATTGAGAATTTGGGGGCGAATTGTTTTATCAAAAACATCTTTAACTTCTAACGCCTTGTTATGCAGGCCAGCTAAAAATTCTACCCCAACACATTTGTGAAAATTATATAACAAATGCGAAGCCATAACCACTCTTCCTGTTCCGGAACCTAAATCATAAAATACACCATCTAGCTTAGGCTCGGCTTTGGCAACAATCTGTTGCCAAGTTGTGAAAGGTAATTCGCCATAGAGAAACTTGCTGGTATCGGTATCAGTGGCCGCGGCCCGCGCTGTGTTTGAAACGCTATAGCCATTAACGTTATTATAAAGGCTATTAAAAAGAGTTTCGGCGTAAGTTGGGTCAATCATTACAAGTTCTCCAATTGGTTAATATAGTCGATGATAACGTCCAGCCCTGCCTGCCAGAATTTTGGATCGCTAACCGACAAGTTAAAAGGGGTAAGCATTTCTTTATGATGTTTGGTGCCTCCCGCTTTTAGCATGCGCAGATATTCTACCTCAAAATTTTTCACTTTGCCAGATTTATATACACCATACAGCGAATTAACCAAGCAATCCCCGAAGGCATAGGCATAAACATAAAAAGGAGAATGAATGAAGTGGGGAATATAACTCCAGAAAAATTTATACTCTTCGTTGAATTTGAATATTGGCCCAAGGCTTTCTTTCTGAACTTCCATCCAGAATTCACAAATTTTGGAAAGAGGAATTTCACCATTTTTTCTGGCGTCGTGAACTTTCTTTTCAAATTCCAAAAAGGCGATTTGCCGCACCACAGTGTTGATCATATCTTCAACTTTAGAGGCGATAATCAGTTTCTTTTTCTTGGGATCTTTTTCGTTTTTTAAAATTTTTTGAAAAGTTAATTGTTCGCCAAAAACTGAGGCAGTTTCAGCAAGAGTAAGTGGGGTGCCACTCATCAAATAACCACAAGAGCGCGCCAAATATTGGTGCACGCCGTGGCCAAGTTCATGGGCCAAAGTCATCACATCACGAATTTTCCCCTGATAATTCATTAAAATATAAGGATGAACCGAAGGAACAGTTGGGTGGGAAAAAGCCCCAGAATCTTTCCCTTTAATGACTTTTGCATCAATCCAATTTTTCTTAAAAAAGATTTCGCCAATTTTTCTCATTTCAGGAGAAAATTCTTCATAGGCGGTTAAAACCAGATTCTGCGCCTCGTTCCACGTGATTACTTTATTTTCTTCTTGGCTTAGCGGCGCATTTCTGTCCCAATAATTTAGGAATTTTTTACCTAAAATCTTGGCTTTGATTTTGTAGTAGCGATGAGAAATTGCCGCATAATTTTCTTTTACTTTTTTTACTAAAATATCGACAATTTCATCTTCAAGAAAATTGCTAAGATTCCGTGCCGATATTGGCTTAGCAAAGCCACGCCAAGCATCCTCAATCGCTTTATCTTTAGCTAAGATATTGGTGATAAAGGCAAAAATTTTGCTGTTATTTTCAAAAGTTTTGCCGATCGCTTTAGCGGCATCTTTTCTGATTTGCTCGTCAGGATTACTTAAAAGAGCAAAAATTTCCTGCGAATGAAGAATTTTACCGCGGTAAGAGAATTCTAGATTACTTACTGTTTCATCAAACAAGCGAACGAATGCATTTCTGCCGGCGATATTTTTTTCTAGAGAAAATTTTTCTAACTCTTCGGAAAGCTGATATTTCTTGAAGGCACGGCTATCACGAATGAAAGGCTGATATTTTTTTAAAGAAGAATTTTTGAGAAGTTTTTGTAATTTTTTTTCATCAATTTTGTTGAGTTCAAGCGAGAAAAAAATCAGAGCAGATTCAAGGCTGCTCAAGGCTTCGCTGGTGTTTTGATGAAAGGAAATATTTTTCTGATTAGATAAATCGGAAGCGTAAACCAAATAAGAGTAGCTGCTGATTTTGCCAATTTTTTCAGAAATTTTTTCGTAATTTTTTATTGCTTCAGAAAGTTGCGGAGCACTGAGTTTACTAACTTTGCCACTAAATTTTTTGGTGAAATTTTTTACTGCGGTAGAAATTGATTTTAAATCGGCAGTTATTTTTTTATCATCAATTGATGAATAAAAATCGCTAAGGTCCCACTGCGGAACCGCGCCAAGATTTTTTGCTTTCTTCATTTGCGGTAAAATTATTTAATAAATTTAAATCCAAGCAATTCAACGTCCGTGCTTAGAAAATCAAGCCTTACTGGTTCTTTCCGGCAAAGATCGGTGGAAAAATATTTCATGGCCGAATCACAGAAAATTGTTACTGCGACTTCATCTTTTGGTTTATCAGCAATTAATTTCAATGCCGCAATAAAGTTCGCGCCGGATGAAATGCCAGCGGAAAGGCCAGCTAGATTGAGTTTTTGAGCCATGATCAGGGCATCTCCATCATCAACGCTGACAATTTCATCAAGCTGATCAAGTTTCATTATTTCTGGAATAAATTCATCGCTGATTCCCTGAATTCTATGTTTGCCGATTTTTTTGCCACCTGTGGTTAAAGTTGGCGAATTTGAAGGCTCCATGGGGTGACATTTAACTTTAATTTTGTGAGTTTGGCAATATTTCAGAAAACCCATCACCGTTCCCCCTGTGCCAACGCCAGCCACGAAATGATCGGGTTTTAAGCCAATCGAAGCCAGTTGTGAGAAAATTTCAGCGCTAGTGGTAAGCATATGCGCGTTAACATTTTCTTTATTGGTAAATTGTTCTGGACAGTAAGCATTGTCGTTTTCAGCAACATATCTTCTGGCTTCTTCAATAGAGCGCACAAATCCACCTTGCTCTTTAGTGATGCGAATAACTTCGGCGCCAAGTAGTTCAATTGTTTGATATCTTTCCTGGCTTAACCAATCTGGCATATAGATTCGAACGCGGTGCCCCAAAGCGCGCCCTAGCGCTGCAAAGGCGATTCCTGTATTGCCGCTGGTGGCTTCGACAATCATATTGCCTGGCTTAATTTCGCCATTTTCATAGCTGGTTTTTAAAATGTGCAAAGCAATGCGATCCTTGATTGAGCCACTGAAATTAAAGGCTTCATATTTGGCGTAAATTTTTTTTGGTTCGCCTTTATATAAAAATGAAACCTCAACTAGAGGAGTTTTACCAAAAGCAGATGCGATAGCATTAATCTGCTCTAATTTCTTTTTCGGCATTTTTAGGATTTATGAAAGATTGTGATAAGCTCGAGATGCTTGGTTCTGTAGAATTGGTCGAGGGCGTATATCTTCGCGATTTTGAATCCATAGTCAATTAGAATTTTGGCATCGCGCAAGAAGCTGTGCGGGTTGCAGGAAACGTAAATAATATTTTTAAGAGTGGATTGAGCTATTTGTAAAACTTGCGGAGAGGCGCCATTTCGGGGAGGATTAATTATGGCTAGATCAAATTTATTTAATTCATTTTTGCTTAATGGAGAAGAAAAAAGGTCGCAAACTTCAGCCTTTATTTTTCCTGCTAAATTGTTTTCAGCAGCATTCTTGTTAATTAGATCGACCATTTTTTTATCGCCTTCAAAAGCTGAAATTGATTTCGCCAAATCGTAAATTGCAAAAGAATAAGCGCCAAAACCGGCATAAAAATCGACTATTTTTTGGCCTTTTTTTATGTGGCTGCGGATAATTTCAATAATGCCATTAAGGCCTGACTTTGTTGCTTGTATGAAAACATCGGAATCAAGCCCTAATCTCAAATCATCATAAAAAATCTGATTTCTTCTGGTTAAAAAAATTGGTGTTAAATGATTTTTTACGCGGCAAGAAACATTCAAATTTTGGGCCTTAGCAAACGTAATTAGCTGTTGTATTTGGGAAAAATTTAAATCTTTTTTGGCAGAAAAAATTAGGTCTAAGCCATTGTCAAATAAGGTGACGCTGATTTGTGAAAAAAAATTTTGCTCTTGGTTTTTAAGAAAATTTTGAAGTGGCAAGATCAAATCAGAGATTTCTTTTTCAGCTACAAAACATTTTCCGATTTCTACAACTTGATTTGATTTTGCGGCAAAAAATCCACAATGGTTTTCTTTATCTATTTGCAAGTTTACTCTGCGCCTTGAGTGGGGGCCAACCCAGATCCAGTGCGGTTCTACAAAAACACCTTTTAAAATTTCTTGTAAATTCTTTGCTTTTAACTGGCGATATTCTTCTTCGGATAAATTTAAATAATCGCAACCACCACAAGCTGGGAAGTAAGGGCAAAAGGAAGAAGAGCTTTTTGTTTCATGCATTAACTTTCAGGAATTATATCATTTTTCTTGCGCTTAAATAGATGCGATTTTAAGAGGATATCCAAGCTTCCAGAAAAATAAGAGGTGGTAAAATAGACTATTAGCCCACTTAAAATCATTATAGTTAATTCGGTGATTTTATGCAAATAATCACTATAAGAAAAATAATTCCGCATCAGCCAGAGTACTACAGTCATAACAATTGAAGGGACTAAAATCATAATGAATTTTTTGATAAAGTCTTTTTCAAAATAAAAATGTTTTTTGTGGATCAAGATTGTGAGTAACAGAATTAAATTCAGATAAGAGGAAATAACTGAAGCAAGGACGATCCCAACATACCCAAAGCTAAGAGTGAAAAAAATTACATTTAGAACCGCATTGTTAATCAGGCAGATAAAAGCGATTTTCATCGGAGTTTTAGTGTCGCCGCGCGAGAAAAATGAAGGCTCCATAACTTTTACTAAAACATAAGAAGGCAAACCAAATGAGTAAAACATCAAAGCCTTGGC
>CAZCWN010000080.1:0-5400 GCA_964502375.1 uncultured Rhizobium sp.
AATTTGGTATATTAAATGAATTTAATTAAGAGGATAGATTTTTAGTTTGGTATAGGTGTAGGCCAAATTTTAGCAGATAACTTAAAAAATGCAGAATTATTGAAACCATCTGGGGCAACTAAAAAATTTCCATCATCTCTTTCACACTAATTACTGATTGGAAATTAACCTTTTCCTCAACATTTATTATCTTTATTCGCTTACTTGCCAAATCTACCAAACCCAGGATTCCCCTGAATCAATTGTAATTACTTAAGTGTTATTGTGATTATCTAAGAAGAAAATTTTGCATCTAACAGGCCATCAAAAATTTTTTCATAACCGCCGCTCATAATTACGCCGGAATTATCAGCCTTCCATTCAATTAACAAATCGCCCCCTTTAAAACGAGTGGTGATTTTACGACTTTTAACTAAATGATTTTTGATTGCCAAAACTGCCACAGCACAGGCACCAGAGCCACAAGCTAGAGTTTCGCCAGCGCCACGCTCCCACACGCGGACATCAATTAAATCATCTGATAAAATTTGGGCGAATTCCACATTGGTTCTTTGAGGAAAAATTTCGTTATTTTCAACTTTTGGCCCAATTTTAAAAAATTCTTCATTATTAAGTGGGTTTTTAATGAATGTCACCGCATGAGGATTGCCAAGATTGGCGCAGGCAAAATCAAATCCAAAAAGTGGGATTTTTTGTGAGTCACTTTCATGGCTTAAAGGAATTTTTTGCCAACCAAAAGTTGGAACCCCCATATTAACAGAAATTAAATCGCCATCGCGCCAGCATTCAAGCACACCCACCGCGGTTTCGATTTTTACTTTATCAAGATTTTTTTCAGAAAATAAAATCGCCGCAACGCATCTAGTAGCATTTCCACAGGCGCCAGACAAGGAGCCGTCAGGATTATAAATCTCCATTAAGCAATTAGCATTTGGCGAATTTTTTATTATAATTAGTTGATCGCAGCCAACATTTTTGCGGTCAGAAATTTTCTTAATTTGGGCAGAAGTAAGATTTATCAGCGTTTCGCGGGCATCAAAAATAACAAAATCATTGCCCGCGCCACTCATCTTGGCGAAAGGAATTTTCATTTGGTTCTTATGAATTGCTGCTTTTGGCTCGGCTAACATAAGTAAAATCTTCTGTTCGAACAATAATTTCTTCACCAGATTCAATAAAAGGCGGAACCATTACCCGCACACCATTTTCAAGGATTGCCGGCTTATAAGAGGCAGCTGCAGTTTGGCCCTTCACAACCGCATCAGCCTGCGCCACTATACCATTTACATGCTCAGGCAAAAAGATGGCGATTGGTTTATCATTGCAATATTCCACGCGGATATCCATGCCTTCTTGCAAGAAGGGCAGGGCATCACCAACCAAAGCTTTTTTGAAATTAATGGTTTCAAAACTTTCCATATCCATGGCTGAAAGTTCGTCGCGGTCAAAATATTGAAATTGGAAATGTTTTTGCTCAACATAAGCCACTTCAACATCTTCGCTAGAATTGAAGCGAGTGTTGGTTTTATTGCCAGTAACAATATTTTTCATTTCCACTTGGATATAGGCGCCACCTTTGCCTGGCTTAACATGTTCGCGTTTTAAAACTGTCCAAAGTTGGTTTTGGAATTCGATAACATTTCCTACACGGATTGAATTTGCGTTGGTTTTCATAGTTGCTTTAGTAAGGTTATAAATTCTTAACAATCTCCTCTACCACTTTTTTAGCATCGCCAAAAATCATCATGGTATTGTCGTTAAAAAATAATTCATTCTCAACGCCTGCATAGCCTGACGCCATTGAGCGTTTGACGAAGAAAACTGTTTTGGCATGGGCCACATCTAAAATTGGCATGCCGTAAATTGGGCTGGTTTTATCAGTTTTGGCAGCTGGATTAGTCACGTCATTGGCGCCAATAACGAAGGCCACATCGGTTGATTTAAATTCGGAATTTATTTCCTCTAATTCGAAAACTTTTTCATAGTCAATATTGGCCTCTGCCAGCAAAACATTCATGTGCCCCGGCATTCTGCCTGCAACAGGGTGGATGGCAAATTTTACGCTGACACCGGCATCTTCAAGCATGCGCATCATTTCAGCCACTGCGTGTTGAGCACCAGCAACGGCCATTCCATAGCCAGGAACAATGATAACAGAAGATGAACCTTTCATAATATGTGAAGCGTCTTCTGGACTGCCTTGTTTGATTGGACGCTGTTCTTTTTGTTCATTTGCCGAGCCTTGCGCCTGTTCACCAAAGCCTGAGAACATCACATTAAGAATTGAGCGATTCATAGCCTTACACATAATATAGCTAAGAATTGCACCGCTGGCACCAACCAAAGCTCCGGTTATAATTAGCAAAGTGTTACCCAAGGTAAAACCAATGCCACTGGCGGCCCATCCGGAATAAGAATTAAGCATGGAAACAACAACTGGCATATCTGCGCCACCAACGGGGGCAATTAGCATAAAGCCAATAAAGAAAGAAAGTAGGGTTAAAACTATAAATAAAAATTTTGAGCCGAAAGTGATAAAGCCAAGAAGTACAGCGGCAGAGGCAATCGCTACATATTTCGAAGATTTTTTAGGATTTTTGAAGGGCGAAATTTTTGATTTCATATTGCCGTTCAACTTAAGAAAGGCAACGATTGAGCCCGTAAAAGTTATAGCACCAATCATTACTCCAAGACCCATCTCGATGAGGCTTGAAAATTTGATGCGATTATCAATGAGGATATTGAATGAATCCGGCATCCACAGCGCGCCAGCGGCGATTAACACTGCAGCAAGGCCAACTAAAGAGTGAAAACCCGCAACTAGTTGGGGCATAGCTGTCATTTTTACTCGGCGCGCGATAAACCAGCCAATTCCTCCTCCCAGTGCTATGGCCAACAAAATTATAAAAACATTATGCACCTGGGGCAAAAATAGTGTAGTAACAATTGCCAGCCCCATTCCTGCCATGCCAAGATAATTGCCGTTACGTGCAGTTTTTGGCGATGAAAGGCCATATAAAGAAAGAATAAATAATATGGCTGAAATTAGATAAGAAAAGGTAACGAGAGATGACATGTTAAAAGATTAATTGTTAGTGCATAGAGTATGATGCTAGAGGGCTGGCGTTAGGCAGCGTAAGCCTTCACTAACTCCAACTTCAAGCATTATGGAATAAAATTCTATACTACGCCGCTTCTTAGGCAGTCATGAAGATGTAGAATTCCTAGAACTTTTTTATTTTCATCCAGAACCAGCAGGCTGGTAATGGATTTTTTATTCATGACCGCAATTGCTTCAACTGCTAATGTATCGGCTGTAGTGGTTATTGGGTCTGTGGTCATAACATCTACAGCGGTTTGGGTTAAAAAATCATTTTTGGCATGTCGGCGCAGATCACCATCCGTAATTATGCCAATAACTTTTTCCTCATTATTAATTACTGCAGTGCAGCCGAGATGTTTGGAAGTCATTTCCAAAATAACATCGGACATTTTTTGTTCTTTTTTCACCACCGGTATATCATGGCCATGACGCATCAAATCTCTTACTTTCAAAAAATTTGAGCCCAGCTTTCCGCCCGGATGCAAAATTCCGAATTTTTCCGGGTTAAAACCACGAGCATTGATTAAACTTCCAGCCAGAGCATCGCCAAGCGCTAGCATCATAGTAGTTGAAGTGGTTGGAGCGTTGACATTATTAGCTTCAGGAATTGCCGGCAAAACTAAAGCAATAGTGCTGGCTTTGGTTAGCTCTGATTCAGCGCGGCGAATAATGCCGATAAGTGGGATTTCAAATCTTTTGCAATAATAAATTATATCTTTGAGTTCTTTGGTTTCGCCCGAATTGGAAAGCAACATAACCACATCTTCAGAAGTGATCATGCCAAGGTCACCGTGGCTTGCCTCTCCTGGGTGTATAAAGAAAGCAGGGGTTCCAGTTGAAGCAAAAGTTGCAGAAATTTTATTGGCAATATGCCCTGATTTTCCCATGCCACTTACAATTACGCGCCCTTTGCACTTTAAAATTAACTCAACGGCTTTGGCATAATTTTCATCGAAAAAATCAAGCAAGGAATTCAACCCTTCTATTTCGGTTTTAATGGTAGCAATTGCTGAGGTGATATAGGATTTTTTATCTTGCATATTTTTCGTAGAAACCTGATTTTCATGGCGCTAGCGCCCATTTTCAAACTTCTCCACTATCAAATTTTCAGAAATTTTTACGCTTTCCTAAAAAAGGTTATTATTTTTAGTTCGTCGAAAATTGCCCTATATTGAGAGCTTTTCATGCTTACGCAAAGTAAGCATGGCTAACAAGTAGGATTCGGGGAAAGATTGATTATAAAGGAGTTTGAAAAAGGGGCATGAAATATTAATCAAAATTCTCATTATGACTCTCAAAGAGCAAGAAATTTTACAAGAATTTGCTGATTCAAGAGCAATTCTGAAAGGCCATTTTATCCTTTCTTCTGGCCTACATTCTGACACTTATATGCAATGTGCCAGGGTTTTAATGGATCCCAAAAGAGCAGAAAAACTTTGTGCAGCTTTGGCAAAAAAACTTATAGCCAAATTAGGTGAAAATTTTGCTGATATTGTGGTTGCACCCGCAATGGGCGGCGTTGTAGTGGGTTATGAAATGGGCCGCCAACTAGGCTTACCAACAATTTTTTGTGAAAGAGTTAATGGTGAATTTGAATTGCGCCGTGGTTTTGAATTAGGGCCAAATACGCGCGTTTTGGTGGTGGAAGATGTGATTACTACGGGGAAATCCTCACTTGAAACTTTTAATTTGATAAAAAAATTTGGTGCAAGAATTGTGGCAGAATGCTCACTGGTTGATCGCAGCAACGATAAAAATCTCGAACAAAAAATAGGTGTTCCGGTGGTTTCCCTTTTGCAAATTGATGTAAAAACTTTCGATGAAAATAATGTGCCGCAAGAGTTAAAAAACCTTCCAGCCGTAAAGCCGGGCAGCCGCTTTATTAAATAAATTTCATGACTAATTATCGTAACAGCCTCGAAGAAATAGTCTCAAGCAAAAGTGCCATTTCTACTTCTTTCGAATTTTTTCCACCAAAAAATGAAGAAATGGAAGCAAAGTTATGGGAAGTTATTTCTAAGCTAAAAAATCTCCGGCCAAAATTTATTTCTGTTACTTACGGTGCCGGCGGCTCAACGCGTGAGCGTACGCATCAAACCATTAAACGCATTATTGAAGAAACTGATTTAAAACCTGCTTCGCATTTAACCTGTATTGCTGCGTCTAAAGAAGAAATTCACGAAATTTTGCGCAATTATTGGCAAATTGGTGTTCGTCATATAGTGGCTTTGCGCGGTGATATGCCTGCTTCCAGCCCTAATTATCAATTGCATCCTCATGGCTATCAACACGCTAAC
>CAZCWN010000080.1:5410-5951 GCA_964502375.1 uncultured Rhizobium sp.
GGGATGGATTTTGAAGTTTCTGTGGCCGGCTATCCCGAAAAACATCCGGAAGCAAAAAGTTTAGAAGAAGATATAGATAACCTTAAACGTAAGGTGGACGCAGGAGCAAACCGTATTATCACTCAATTTTTTTTCGATGCTGATGTTTATTTTTCCTTTGTCGAAAAATGCCGCAAACGGGGAATTAACGTGCCTATAGTTCCAGGAATTTTGCCGGTTAGTAATGTAAAGCAAACCCGACATTTCGCTAAAATGTGCGGTGCTAAGATTCCAGGCTGGATGAATGAAGTTTTTGAGGGGCTAGATGAAAGGCAAGAAACACGTCAACTAATCGCTGGTGTTGTAGCCGTAGAGCTTTGTCGTATCTTACGCAATGGCGGCGTTGAAGAATTTCATTTTTATACCTTAAATCGCTCTGAACTTACCACGGCAATATGCCATGTTTTAGGGGTAAAAGAAAAATTAGTTTAGTGGTTTAAAAATATACTAACCCCAGTCGCGTTTAAGAGAAAGTTCTTGCATCCAGCGCATTCAAGTTTTT
>CAZCWN010000081.1:0-5907 GCA_964502375.1 uncultured Rhizobium sp.
GAATCAAGTATTCGCTAGGTTGAAATGATCAAGAGGTTTTGAGACAGGCTCTAGAGAATTTGTAAGTGCTTCATTTAGTTCCTCATCATTTCTTGCGTCTGATATTGATCTAATAATTTCTTTCTTACTTTCTTCAGGGAAATACAGAGCTTCCCGAACAATAGAAATTAAAATATTACGTCGCATTTCACGTGCTTCTTGTTGTGTTCTTCTCATGAGATAGTTGATTGATTAGGATTAAAAAGTAAGAAAAGGGTGGCATAAAATCAGCATAGCATAATTTCTTCTTCTAGTCTAGTTCTTAAATTTATTCCTTAGCGCTGAGAGAGTAGGAAGACAATATCAACAATAACCAAGGGCTTTAGGAAGCAGTGTAAGTAAGCCTTCAAATAAAAAGGCCCGAGGGAATATTACTAAGTAGAGACAATTTTAATTCGGTGATCAGATAAGATTAATCTTTTTTTACAGCACCGCCTTCAAGCTTACATCCTACAGCCTCACAAGATAAAATTCCGCCTTCGATCACCTTAATGTTTTTACAACCCGCTGTAGCAAGCATTTCTGCGGCATATCTGGCCCTTTGGCCTATATGGCATAGAATGCAAATTTCAGTTTCTTCGCTTAAACCGTGGCGCTCTATAAAGCTTTCCGGGTGCAGTTGATCTAAGGCTTCGTGAATATATTTTTGTGCTAGACTCTTTTGCGCAATTTCTTCCTTAGTGCGTACATCAAGAACCACACTATTATTTGGGTCTAATTTATTAAGTTTGTCGGCTGTAATAAGTTGGTAGTTAGGGTTTTTCATCAGATAGTTATATTGAATTAAGGAAGTTAAAATTACTGGAAGTAGTTATTTTAAGCATCTGTCTAAACTATTATTTAATTTTTTTCCAATTTTACTTAGAAGTAGACCGTGAGCTAGCTTGGTAATAGCTATTAAGAGGTTGTGAAGCCAGAGATTGCACGCTTGGGGATGGCTTATCTCCTTCTATATCTATCTCTTCTTCATATTGTTGCTCTTCCTCTTCTTCTACATATTCATACTCTGATTCTATATCCTCACTTCCTGAGCTACTTTCTTGTCTTTCTATAATCTTCTCTTCTTTTCTTTCCTCTGCTACTTCAATTCTTTGCCTTTTTGGTGGAGGAATTTCCGCCGGTAATTGAGTGCGAGATGTATTGTAATATGCTCCAAATGGGAGAAGTAAGGTGGGGAAAAAATCATCCCGCAATATATTTCTCATCCAGCTATTCTCTATTTCTGTTAATACCGGAATATTTATTGCTTCCGTTCTATCAGAAAAATTTCTAAGCAAAGTAGTAACTCGGACTCTTTCACTTGGGTTCTCAATAAAATAATATATAATTTTGTTAAAAATTGGGGTAACAAATGACAAAAGGTCGGAATCATGTGGAAGATTTGCAGTTTCGGCTAGCGAGTGTGCTTTTCCTGTTAATGATATTTCTAATTTTTTTATCCAGACTACATCATCTACCATCTGCATAGCACGGTTCTCTATTGTCCAATTAAGAGGTTTCACTAATAGCGCTTCTATATTTATCTTAAACCGGCCCTGATTAAGAATGCTTGAAACAACACGACTATAGCTTTTTTCTGCAGCACAGGAAAGAATATAATTATAATATAAATAGTTCTTCTCCTCATCCTCGCATCCAAGGCTAAAATCTAGGTTTATTCTTTGTGATTCGGCAAGGTGCAAAATAATATCAGTTATTTCTTTGGACCGTGCCCGACATAAAACGGCGCGCATAAGAGGCGTATAGCTCTCGCCGGCAATATCGTCTCTAAGGTTAAAATCAGGGTTAAAGTGATTAATAATTAGTCTAGCACTCTTTGAATTACCATCACCTGCCGCAAGTGATAGAATTGTTCTATTAGCATAAAAGGTTGCAAGCCTTGTATTAATAGATTGCTCGCGCGCATTAAGAAGCTCAAGGAGCTTATAAATGCGGCCACCATATGATACTTCACCATGTGGGTTTAGTAGTGCAATGACGAGGCAAGCTTCAAGCTCTCGACGCGATTCCTGGTAAGAAAGTGGGCGCATAGTGATAAATCTCAGTTGTTTATCCTGGGTTTAGTCAGGTTGTTTAAACCTTACCGCCGTTCATCAACTTATATGTAATGCTGTCATGAAGAGCGCGGTAGGAAGCATCGACTATATTTTCAGAGACCCCAATTGTAGTCCATTTATTGCCATGTTCGTCGCTGGACTCAATCTGAACTCGGGTTATTGCTTGTGTGCCGTCAGAAGGAGTTAAAATTCTCACTTTATAATCTGTCAAACGCACATTTTTTAAGCTAGGATATTTACGCGAAAGGCTTTTGCGTAAAGCTGTGTCAAGCGCATTAACCGGGCCATTTCCTTCAGCCACAGCCATTGATATTTTATTACCAATTCTAATTTTGATGGTGGCTTCCGCAACTGTTATCACTTTTCCCTTAGCGTCAAATTTGCGCTCATCAAGCACGCGAAAACTAATTAAATCAAAAAAGTTTGGCACTACGGAAAGCGATTTTTTTGCTAGAATTTCAAAGCTAGCATCAGCGGTGTCATAGGCATAACCCTTGGCCTCCAGCTCTTTCACTTTATTCACTAGATCTGCTACTTGACTAACTTTTACCTCATCACGTAATTCAATGCCAATATCCTTTAGACGAGCAAGAATATTGGAACGTCCTGCCTGATCAGAAATCAAAATCTGGCGTCGATTGCCAACTTTTTCCGGCTCAATATGTTCGTAAGATTTAGCATTTTTTGCTACAGCTGAAACATGCAGCCCGCCTTTATGCGCGAAGGCATATTTACCCACATAAGGGGCAAATTGGTCGCGCTCTTTATTTAATAAATCGTCAAGAAAGTTAGAAACATGAACCAATTTTTTCAAATGCTGCTCATCAATTCCTACATCATAGCCCATCTTCAAACATAAAGTTGGAATAATGCTGATAAGATTAGCATTACCACATCTTTCGCCAAGGCCATTGATGGTGCCTTGTATCTGGCGTGCTCCGGCTTCAACCGCAGCAATTGAATTGGCAACCGCATTCCCGGTGTCATTATGACAATGGATGCCTAAATTTTCTCCGGGGAGATGTTTAGTGACTTCTTTAACAATAGTAAAAATTTCGCTTGGGAGTGTTCCACCATTAGTGTCGCAAAGCACAACCCATCTGGCTCCAGCCTCATAAGCAGTTTTTATGGCCCGCAGAGCAAATTGGGGATTGGCCTTATAACCATCAAAAAAATGTTCAGCATCAAACATTGCGGTTTTCTTTTTTTTGACGATTTGCTTTATGGAATCGGAAATCATCTCTAAATTTTCTTCCTCTGAAATGTGGAGGGCATGCTCTAAATGGAAATCCCAAGTTTTACCGACAATGCAAACTGAACTTACATTAGCATTAATTATAGCACTCAAACCTGTGTCATTAGCGGCTGAAACGCCATTACGGCGCGTCATTCCGAAAGCCACAAATTGTGATTTCTTTAATTGGGGAAGATTAGCAAAAAATTCGTCATCTGTCGGGTTAGCGCCAGGCCATCCTCCTTCAATATAATCAATTCCAAGAGCATCAAGTTGGCGGGCAATTTCAATTTTATCCTGAATACCAAAGTTCACCGTACTAGTCTGGGCGCCGTCGCGTAGTGTTGAGTCATAAAGATAAACTCTTGGTTTTTTACTCATAAATGAAATATTTGTTCTATTGGGCAGGTTGCGCCATTGGCCCTAGCTAATAATGGAAAAATAGAATTGGCGCGCAATTTTATGGCGTAATCAATATTAAAGGAAAAATATTGCCATACCTATTATAGCTAGAAGCAAGGATATAGTCCAGAAACTGTGCACAACTTTTTGCTCAGACCAACCCAATTTTTCAAAATGATGATGTAAAGGGGCCATTAAAAAAATTCTTTTTTTACGAAGTTTATAAGAGCCAACCTGCAGCATTACTGATACGGCCTCGGCTACGAATAAAATAGCGATCACAAAAAAAACAAATTCTTCTTTAATTATAATTGCAATTATTCCTAGAGCCGAGCCAATTGCCAAGCTGCCAACATCGCCCATAAAAATTTTTGCCGGGCTTAGGTTAAAACGTAAGAAGGCCAGGATAGAGCCGATTAGGGCGGTGCAAAAGAAAATTAATTCAAAAGAATTTTTAATATATGGAACGCGAAATTGTTTTGCCAAATTAGCATCAGAGCCGACAAAGATTATCGCAATCAAACAAATTAAACTAATTATTGCCGGAACTGAAACTAGCCCATCTAGCCCGTCTGTAAGGTTCACGGCATTTGAAGTGCCCACAATTACGATATTTACAAATAAAACATATAACAAAAATCCTATGCCAATCCAATGTCCGCGGCCAAGCGGAATGAAAACGCGGCTTTCCATATGCATTGAATCCACATAGCCAAGCCATAAAAAAGCTGCGCCAATTATGGTGAATTGAATAATTAATTTAATGCCGCCTCTAAAGCCCTTAGTATTTTTATGCAAAACTTTCATCAAATCATCGGTGAGGCCAATTAAGGCAAAGCTGAAAAAAACGAAGCAAATAATTAAAATGTACGGGTTAGTAAAATTAGTGAAAAGTGCAGTACTAATGAGGGTGGCAAGGATAATGAAAATTCCGCCCATGGTTGGCGTATTTTTTTTTGATAGATGAGTTTGTGGCCCGTCATCTCGAATTGGCTGGAAGAATCTTTTTTCAGCAGCAACGAAATTTATATATTTTTTTATGCTGAAAAAACTAATGAGGTAAGATGAAACCAGACAAAGCAAGGCTTTAAGCCAGGTAGCCTGAAAAAATGTTAAAGCTGTAATCACGTTAAATTTTAAATTTTTCCAGCAATTTTTCCATTTTCATGCCGCGCGATCCTTTAATATAAAGTATATCGTCACTTTGCATGAGGCCTTGAATTTCAAGGGCTGCTGCTGTTGAGTCAGGAAAAGTTTTATAGGAATTTTTAGATAAATTTTCGCTTGCTTTGGTCATGTTTGGGCCAACTAAAACAGCAAAATCGATTTGTAATTCTTGTAAATATTTCGCCACTTCTGCATGCAATTCAACTGATTTCTCTCCGAGTTCCAACATGTCTCCAAGGGCGGCTATTACTCTTTTCTTGCCAAGAATTTTTTTTAAATTAACTGCATTCGCAAGCCCAGCCTGAACTGATAGAAGGCTGGCATTATATGAATCATCAATAATCGTAATATTTTTGCCGGAAAGTTGGGTGCTGCTAATTTTGCCTCGTCCGCTTTCTGTTTGCAGAGTTTTAAGAGCAGAAAGCCCTTTTTTTAAATTATTGCCAAGTAAATCCAGGCAAGCAACGGCGATAGTTGAATTAAAAATTATTGCCTGGTTTGAAGTAGAAATTTCATAAGAAATTTTTGTGCGATTCTTTAATAACAAGGTGACTTCAGCGGAATTAATATCGTTAATTTTTGCTGATAGAAGCTGATAGGAAGCAAAATCTTTAGTGCCAAAATTAAAAAGATTTTCATCCTTAATTCCCCAGTGTTCTGCGCGCTTTTTTAAAAAGGCAAAATGGCGATTATCGCGATTAATTAAGGCAAAGCCTCCCGCGCAAAGGCCAGCAAAAATTTCTGACTTTGCTAATGCTATTTCTTCTTCATCTTTAAAAAATTCAATATGGGCTGGGCCGACATTAGTGATTAGCGCTAAATGAGGTTTGGTGAGTTTCGAGAGTGGTTCAATTTCCCCTAAATGATTCATGCCCATTTCAAAAATTCCGTAAAGGCAATCGGCAGGAAAATTGGCAAGAGAAAGAGGCAATCCAATATGGTTATTGAAATTTCCGCTATTGGCGAAGGTTTTTCCTTGAGTAGTAAAAATTAATCTTAGCATTTCTT
>CAZCWN010000082.1:0-5463 GCA_964502375.1 uncultured Rhizobium sp.
TAGCAAATTCACTCTCATCTCTGCTCCCTTAATTCTCAAAAAAATATCTTAAGAAAACAAAGGGAGCATTAAATATTTATAGTTAAAGCAGCAATCCCTGGAACAAAGCTAAGCCATCCTTGGAACCAGTATTTTCATCAATTGCCCTTTCTGGGTGTGGCATCATGCCAATCACATTTTTTTGCTCATTGAAAATTCCAGCAATGCTAAAAGAAGAACCGTTAGGATTAGCCTCATCACTTAAACCACCTTCAGCATCAACATATCTAAAAGCGATATTTCCGCTTTCTTCTAAATTTTTTAGCACCTGAGGATCAGCAAAATAATTTCCATCCATATGAGCAACAGGTATGCGGATTATCTGATTCTTTTTATATTTTCTGGTGAAAGAAGAATTATTATTTTCAACACGTAAAAAAACCTCGCGGCAACTAAATTTCATTTTTTTGTTTCTCAGCAAAACTCCAGGAAGTAAGCCAGTTTCAGTTAAAATCTGAAAGCCATTACAAATTCCAAGTACTTTTACGCCCTTATTTGCCAGTCTTTTTACTTCTTGCATAACCGGCGAAATCGCTGCCATGGCACCGGAGCGTAAATAATCTCCATAAGAAAACCCCCCCGGGATCACGATCAAATCAAGATCATCGTCCAACTTACTTTCTTTATACCAAATTTTCTGAAATTTGCTGCCAATTTTTTGCAATGCATCAATAGCATCGCGATCGCAATTTGACCCTGGGAAGCTTATAACTACTGATTTCATAGCACTTCGTAACTATAGTTTTCGATAATTTTATTCACGAGCAATTTGTCGCAAATTTCATCTACAATAGATTTAATTTTATCTTGGTCGCTTTCGGCAATTTCAAGCTCTATAGTCTTGCCCTGCCTGACTTGCGAAATTTGTGGGAAACCCAAATTTTTTACCAAAGCATTTTCAATGGCTTTGCCTTGCGTATCTAAAACGCCTTTCTTTAAAGAGATTAAAATTCTAACTTTCATAATTATAAATTAATTTTTATTCCCAAACGTGAAGCCACGCGGTTGTAGGCTTCAATGAGATTGCCTAAATCTCTCCTGAAGCGATCTTTATCCATTTTTTCAGAAGTTTTTTCATCCCACAATCTACAACTATCTGGGCTAATTTCATCAGCAAGGATGATATTACCTAATTCATCAAAGCCAAATTCAATCTTAAAATCAACCAGCTTAATACCAATTTCCTTAAAAATTCCGCGCAAAATTTGATTTATGCGTAAAGTATAATTTTTGATTTGTTCAAGCTGAGAGTTACTGACGAGCTTCAAAACATTAACGGCGTGATCATCATTAATTAGAGGATCACCAAGGCTATCATTTTTAAAACAAATCTCAAAAACCGGAGCATCCAACTCCAAACCTTCATTAATACCAAGCCTTGTTGCCATTGAACCAGCGGTAATATTGCGGACAATAACTTCTAAGGGGATAATTTTTACTTTTCTCACTAACTGTTCGCGCTCATCCAGCCTTTTTATAAAGTGCGTTGGAATTCCTGCTTTCGTCAATTTGAGCATGATATATTCAGAAATGAAATTATTCAAAATTCCTTTTCCTTCAATTATCGCCTTCTTTTGAGCGTTAAAAGCCGTGGCGTCATCTTTAAAATACTGGATCAAAAGATTTCCATCTTCGGTTTTAAAAAGCTGTTTAGCTTTGCCTTCGTAAATTTTTTCTAATTTTTGCATGAGTTTTAAAGTTTTAATCCCATTTAGCTATGGGTGGTAAGGACATTAAAATTGCCTCGGTATTGCCGCCAGTCATGAGGCCAAATCTGGTGCCGCGATCGTAGACCAAATTAAATTCAGCATAAAATCCGCGTTTTCTTAATTGATATTCACGCTGCTCATCAGACCATTTTTCAAACATATGGCGACGTACTAGTTTCGGAAAAATTTCTAAAAAAGCCAACCCAACATTGCGCGTAAATTCAAAATCTTTATCGAAAGCTTTATCAGAATCTATTTTGCCCACATCAGCACTATTTAAATAATCATAAAAAATTCCGCCAACTCCGCGAGGAAAACCACGATGCTTTATAAAAAAATATTCATCGCACCAATCTTTAAATTTTTCATAATAGTTGGGATCAGAGCTGTCGCAGATAGATTTAAATGCTTGGTGAAAATCTTCGGTATCCTCTTTATTTTCAAACATCGGGTTTAAATCAGCCCCACCGCCAAACCAATTTTTCTGTGTACAAATAAAACGCGTATTCATATGAACTGCAGGAACCAGAGGCGAGCGCATATGGGCAACTAATGAAATTCCACTGGCCCAAAATTGTGGATTTATTTCAGCCCCTGGAATTTCTTTACTAAATTGCTCGCTAAATTCGCCATAAACTTTGGAAAAATTAACACCAACTTTCTCGAACACATTGCCTTTCATCAAAGACATTTCGCCACTTCCGCCATCGACTGATTTTTCATCACGTTGCCAATTTTTGCGTATAAATTTACCTGGTTGTTGATACTCAAGTGCAATTGGCTTATTTTGTGAAACAAAATATTCTTCTTCAATTTTTTCGAACTCAGCACAAATTTTATCACGCAAATCTTTAAACCATTGCGATGTAAGTTGTTGTTTTTCTTCTAGCCGCATTACAAAATCTTTAAAACTCGATTGATATTAAGAAGCCACAAAAAACCCAATTTAATTCCCCAAAATGAATTTCAAATCAGATTTTTTAAAAGAATTTTCCGCGCGCGGATTTTTTGCCCAAGCAACGCACGAGGCTGAGCTGGATGAACTTTTGTCAAAGGAAAAAATTTCCGCCTATATTGGGTTTGACTGCACCGCTAAATCACTTCATGCCGGCAGCCTGATCCAAATTATGATTTTGCGTCTTTTGCAAAAACATGGCCATAGGCCAATAATTCTACTTGGCGGCGGAACCACAAAAATCGGCGATCCATCAGGAAAAGACGAAGCTCGACAAATTTTATCCGAAGAAAAAATCCAGGAAAATTTAACTGGAATAAAGAAAACTCTAGAAAAATTTATTAAGTTTGAAGGCAAATCCGGCGCTGTTTTGGTTAATAATGACGATTGGCTAAAAAATTTAAATTACATCAATTTTTTGCGCGATATAGGAAGACATTTTTCTGTGAATCGCATGCTAGGCTTTGAATCAGTGAAACTACGCCTTGAGCGTGAACAGCCTCTTTCTTTCCTCGAATTTAATTACATGATTTTGCAAGCTTATGATTTTTACGAGCTAAATAAAAATTATGAATGTCGCCTACAGATTGGTGGCTCAGATCAGTGGGGAAATATTGTAAATGGTGTTGAGTTAATACGCAGAATTGCCTCCGCAGACTGCTTAGGCTCACTTCCATCTGGGCAGAAAGCTGGATGGATTCCCACGCATATTGCGCATAATGCAATTTTTGGGGCCTTTGGTCTAACCTCCCCCCTTCTTACCACTGCCGATGGCAAAAAAATGGGTAAAACTGCTGAAGGCGCGGTTTGGCTAGACAAAACCATGCTTTCGCCATTCGATTATTTTCAATATTTCCGAAATACTCATGACGCCGATGTTGGAAAATTTTTGCGTTTATTCACTGATTTAGCTCTTCCGGAAATCGAAAATTTAGAAAAGCTAAAAGACCAAGAAATTAATAAGGCTAAAGAAATTCTAGCTTTCGAAGCTACAAAAATCTGCCATGGCGAAAAAGCCGCAAACGAAGCTCTGCAGAAAGCGCGTGAAATTTTTGTAGCAAAAAATTCCGCCGCTTTTGAAGAAAAAGAAATTTTACTTGGAGCAGAAAATTCCAAGAAATTAATTGAAATTATTAAAGAAATTGGCGCTGCTGAATCAAATTCTGAAGCAAAAAAATTGATTGAAGGAAAAGCTGTCAAAATCAATGGGCAAACGGTTCTAGATATTAATTACAAAATTACTGAAAACAGCAATTTTGATTTAGCGATTGGCAAGAAAAAATTTTTCAAAATCAAAATTATTGGCGGACCTACTACCTAAACCTTTATCCTCCAAATAAGCGAACAACTTATGGCACTCACTAATTCACTTCTCTTACAAAAACTCCTAGCCGATAACTAAACAAAAATAATAAAAATGACCTTAAAAATAAGCGGAATTGGTAATGCCATAGTTGATATTTTATGCAAAGTTGATGACAAGTTTTTAGAAGATCACCAGCTAATAAAAGGTTCCATGTCGCTGATTGATGAAGAAATAGCAAAAAAACTATCAGCATTAAAACCGGAAAAAATCACTTGTGGAGGATCCGCTAGCAACACCATTGCTGCTCTTGCTCAACTTGGTTCTAAAACGTGTTTTATTGGTAAAGTTGGAGTTGACGATTTTGGTTCTAAATTCATTCAAGAACTTGAAAAAACCGGCGCCGAATTTTTTGGTGAAAAAAATTATGACAAACCATCAGCGCGCTCTTTTGTTCTAATCACGCCCGACGCTCAACGAACAATGTGCACTTTCCTTGGCTGTGCCTCTGAATTTAGTGAAAAAGATATTAGCGAACAAGCCCTCAAAGGCTCCTCCGTCTTGTATTTGGAAGGATATTTATGGGATAGAGAAGACACAATTTCCGCCCTTAAAAAAGCTATTTCTCTGGCCAAAAAAAATAACATAAAAATTGCTTTTTCGCTTTCCGACGCCTTTTGCGTTTCGCGCCATAAAGAAAGTTTTTTACAACTGGTTGAAAATGATTTAGACATCCTTTTTGCCAATGAATACGAGGCTTTAGAGCTTTCATCTCTTAAGGAATTTTCACCTGCTCTCCTAAGTAAATTTTTCTCTTCTAATCCAAAATTAACCACCATTATAACCAGAAGTCACAAAGGTTGCGTAGTATTTGCAAATGATAATTTTTTCGAATCACCTGCCGAAAAAATTTCTCAACTAGTAGACGCAACAGGGGCTGGCGATGCCTTCGCCGCCGGGTTTCTATATGGCTTAGTTAATAATTGTGATTTAAGAGAATCAGCCCATTTAGGAAATATTTTAGGCGCAAAAATCATTCAAGGATTTGGCGCCAGATTTAAAAAAGAAGAACTTTATAAAATTTACTAATGACATTGTGGAATAAAGAAGAATTGCTCAAAGCCTTATCTGGTGAGCTCTTGGAATATAATTTACCAGATAATCTTATTATCGAGGAAGTTGTAATTGATGGCCGTAAAGCCAAAGAAAAAAGCCTTTTTCTTGCCTTACATGGAGAAAAACATGATGCGCATGATTTTCTCGAGCAAGCAAGTGCCACAGGCTGTCAAACATTTTTAATTCACCGAAAATATTCACTAAAAAATTTTCCTGAACCGCATTATCTTCTGGTTAAGAACACCTTCACTGCGCTTTATAAATTAGCAGAATATTCACGCCAGCGTAGCCTAGCAAAAATTATTGTTCTCACTGGCTCTGTAGGCAAAACGGGCGTGAAA
>CAZCWN010000083.1:0-5431 GCA_964502375.1 uncultured Rhizobium sp.
TAATTTGGTATATTAAATGAATTTAATTAAGAGGATAGATTTTTAGTTTGGTATATCTTCTTCTCAAACGCTAGGAATTAAGTGGTTTTTTTCTGTAAGCAATTACCTCTGGCCAAGACAATCAAAATTATTATCACAACCTTCTATTCGTAACCAAATTTTTCTTGAATCGTAAAGCTTAAGGCTATTAAAAAATTAGGAGTCCAGCCGGAATTAAGCCTTCTCCTCTACAGCCAAGCTTTCATCGTAAAGAATTACATCTTTAATAACTTCAGAATTTATCTCACGGAACGCAGAAAGCGCATTACTAATTTCGGAAGATCCAACTCCTACGGAGGCCAGAGCTGCATGGCTTAATTGTAGCCCAGTTTCCAGGTTTTTTGACACCACAAAACTGGCGCCTACTTTTTTGAAACGATCGGCGTTAGTAATAGTTTCAGTTTTTGTGATTACAGGTACGTTAGGAAAATTTTCATGAATAAAGCGAGTGATTTTAATGCAGGCAATTTCATCTTCCATGGCCACCACCACTGACTCACAACGCTCAATCCCAATATAGCGTAAAATATCTACATTTGTGGCATCGCCATAGTAGATATTGTAGCCTTTGCTTTTTTCGATGCTCACAACCCTATAATTATTTTCAAGGACGATATAATTTATTCCGCGCTTGCGTAAAATATAGGAAACAATGCGCCCAACTTTAGAAAATCCAATGACAATAACATGTCTTGAAATATCCCCTATTTCTTTTTTTAACCTGTTGTCTTGAAGCACTTCTTTGGTGTAAAGGTAAGTTTTAATTTTGCGCCCTGCTGTGGCTAGCAAAGGGGTCAAAGCCATTGTAAAAGTAACCACCGTCATTAAAAATTGCGATAATTCATCATCAATAATTCTTTGGTGCAAAGCCATCAAAAATACTAGAAAAGCGAATTCTCCTCCTTGTGAGAGTAAAAGGCCGGTATGAATTGAGGGCGCTAGTGGAAAGCGGAATATAGCGCATAAAGCTATGATTATCGTGCTTTTAATCGCTATTAAAACCAAAGAAGTTATGACTATATAGGGCAAGCTTTTCAGAAGGAAATCAAAGTCAAATGACATGCCAATTGTCATAAAAAATAAGCCTAGAAGCAGCGATTTTAATGAAAGTATTTCTTCCTCGACCCGATATTTATATTCAGTTTCTGCCACCATTAAACCAGCCACGAAAGCTCCAAGCCCGAAGGATAGCCCCATATAATTACTTAAAAATGCCGAGCCCAAAACTACTATTAAAGTGAAGCTTAAAAACAAAACTTCATTTTTTGATTCGGCAATTAAGCGATAGATTGGTCGCAGCATTGAACGACCGATGGCAAAAATTATTGCCATAGCTATTGCCGCATCAATTAACGCCCCGCCAAGTGCTTTGCCTAAATGTACTTCGCTTTTAGAAAGTAAGGGTAACAAAACTAAAATTGGAATCACCACCACATCTTGCATTAGCAGAATCGAAAAGGCGAGACGCCCTACTCGTGTTGATTGCTCACCATTTTCAGCAATTAATTGCATAACTATGGCAGTAGAAGACATAGCTAGAGCACTGCCGATCACTAATGATGTCTTACTGCTTAAATGAAAAAATTTGTGACAAATAAGAGAAATTAGCGCTATACTTAGAATTATCTGCAGACTACCAAAGCCCAAAACATATTTTCGCATGGCAATCAAGCGGCTGAAAGTAAGTTCAAGCCCGATAGCAAAAAGTAAAAAAACAATTCCTAGTTCAGCGATCGATTTTGTGGTTTCGCCGCTAGTCAAAATTCCAAATCCAAACGGGCCAATTGCTGCCCCAGCCACTAAATAACCAAGCGCGGGGCTTAACCCCAATTGCTTAAAGAAAATCACAATTACAACTGAAGCAAAAAGTAGAATTAAAATGTCGCGTAGATAGCTGATGTCGTGCATAATTTTGGATTAGGTTTTGTTCATAAATTTTATGATTGGTTTGTTTTAATTTTATAAAAACTAAAATAAACCAAGATTGAAAAAGCTTTAGCTAAATTATGCGCTTTGACCTGGCTGTTTTATAAATCAACCCTGTGATTATTTTTTACCCCTACTCCAATAATTGATTTGAGGAGTTTGATGCAATTCTAAATCCGCAAGAAAGGGAATAATTAATAGCTGAATTGTATTTTACAGAGGCTAATGCTTTTGTAATATATAATTCGGCGCTGGCCCCTTAAGAAATGCACATACTTACTTATAAAAGTAATATAATGCCTTTAATTAACATATTAATTCACTTCGTTATACACTTCACTACAGCGGCCTTGTCATAAAAAATGCAGTATAATGAAATTTATCCATTATTTAAAGAGGAATTACACAATTAGCGCAAAATCAATGGACCCTCTGATTTTTTTCTCCCACAAACTTATCTACATTATGCTTCAAGCGAATAAAAAACTTCTATTGAAAGAGCAAGAGTGGATAAGGCTCTCTCTCATCGCAAAAAAGCCAACTTTGTGCTTTATGTGAGTTGAAGTAATATAAAATATAGCTATACTTGAAAAAATATTCCTGTGCCAACTTTTTGGTTTGTATAATTTGTTAGTTGATTTATTGGAAATAGAACCCATTTAAAATATTCTCTGGTTTTCTTGCTAAAACTATAATCACTTAACACTAACCCTAATCTCAATCTACGACCTATGCCCTTCAATAATTTTACGTCAGTTCCTGTGGAAAAATTAGGGGAGCTTCCTCAATCTCCGGAAGGTCAGACAGAAGCAATCAATATCGCTAATAATTTTGAACCAGTTCCTGTGGGAAAGTTAGGCAGGTTTCCTCAATCTCCGGAAGGCCTTGCAGAAGCAGCCCGTATTGCTGATAAAATTGCCTATTTAAGGTTGAACTGCTATGGCGATGAGGAATGTCATCGCTATAACCTGAAGGCAGTGCTTAAAGTGATGGCAGAAGGTATACTACACACCACTTTTACTGGCGAATATGCTATTGGAGGAAATAGCCTACGTGCAGCAGCTCAATCAATTCAAGAACAAGGGTTTGAAAATGTACGAATTATAGAGGATGAAGATAGGACATTGCGAGAACAGGTGGATTCTTTTCTAATAGAGCAGGCCTTAAATTACCTTCCGGTGGAATATATAAGTGATACGGAAGAAGCGGTCCAAATTAGACGTGAAATAATTACTACCTGCTATGAATTCCAACGGGAAGCAACGATTGACAGAATAATGAAAGAGTTGTATTCTTTTAATGCGGAAATAAGAAATTTGGCAGAATCTGGTGCACGAGAATATCCTTACTTCTTCAATCAACTGGTAGAAACATTACGAGAAGCAAATCAGGAATATAGCTTAATGGCGCCCTCTGGGCAGAAACATTTGGAAAGAGATTATGAACGATCTTTTGACCACAAGGAAGAAATGGATAATGAAGGCTCCCCTAAGAAGCCAAAAGGTTTCTTTGAGGAAGAAGAGGATTATGAATCTGTCTTTACTGATCCGGATACCATAACTCCTTCCTCTCAACCAGAAAGAGGAAGTATGTCCCCACTTCCATCTTGCAGCCCTTCAAATTTCCATGCGAGTCCTGTTAGAATGGGGTCTGCTGCTCTAGGTAACAGTGCAACAGCTACTAGGCGCCGCTAATTCTGGCAGCTTTGAATTAGCAGATGGGCGAGGACGGTTTGTAGGTAACTCCTCTTTTTTCTCTTCAGCAGAAGGCCCCTTTTCTGAAATAGTGTTATTCTCTTCCCAAAGAAGAGGCTGAATTTTATTAAGGCGCGCCTGGTGCATATTTAAACTCACCACATTCTCATTCGTAAATGCTTCAGAGACCTTGATGATTGAGGTGCTATAAGCATTTGTTAATGATCTTAATGCTTCGTCAAATAGAAGGTGTTTTTGATAATTTGCTTCCTCAAGAGAATTTTTACTTTTTAGGCTTTGCTGCTTTGTGACAAATTCTACTATCTCATCTATGCTAGTATCAATAATTAATCTTTTGCTGAATTTATAGGTGCTTGCAAGAAGGCTTTCTGTGTCCACATTATCGGTGGTCCTAGGTTCTAAAAACTCTTCTTCAGAATAAAGTTCAGCCGCAATAGCTCTAATTGTTAAATTTGTACTTTTAAGTGAGCAATTTCCTCTTTTTTGCCGGTGAGTTTTCAGTCTCTTTCTTATAGCAAAAGAGCCATCTGCATTTTGCACGGCTATCTGAGAAAGGAATGAATTAAGATTTTCTTTGTGATAGATTTGGTGGAGCTCGTTTTTTTCAAAGCATTCCAAAAAATATTTTTCAAATTCTTCAGGATTTACCAAACTTTCTGGGTTTATCTTGGCTGGGTCAATATCAAATAACATTTCGCCATGTCCCCTTCCATTGCGATATAAGGCTAGAAGACAATTACTATCTATGTAAGAAAATTCTTTCGGATAAAAGCCGTCAGTTGAAGAATCTTTCTCATATTTAATTTTAAAATATGCAGTATGGCCTTTATATGGCGCACTAATTATCCTGAATTTTTGCTCAACCTGCTCGCCATTAATAACAACTGTTTTGGTGAATTCCTTTTCTCTATATAAAATGCTAGCTGCTCTAGCTAAAGCTCTTCCTCTGGCAGCATGTTCTGGTGGAAAAACTCCTTCTTTTACAGCCTCTTCTTCTAGAAATATTTTTGACAATTTTCTTTCTATCAAGCCAGTTATTACCTCGCTCGAAGCTGCTTGTGATTCATCTGAATAACTTAGTAGTAAATATGTAGCGGCCTCTGCAACTTTTACAGTTTCATCTATGCTCTCTTTACTTGAAAAAATTAATTCCAAGAAACTTCTACTATTTTCGTCTGTCGCTGTTTCCAATAGAAATGAGACTCCCCAGGCGTCTTTAGCTTCTAAGTTAGCGTGATTTCTTAGTAGCCATTTAACTTTATCAGATTGAGGAGCATGGTAAACTGCTGTAGAAAGTGGCAAATTTCCATTTTTGTCAGGGGTATTGATAGCATTGATCACCGTTCCCTGATCAATTATTCCTAACTCTTCTATCTCTGAAAGTTCAGATTCCTGGCCTGTTAATCTACTAGTTTTTATGCGATTACAGAACAGGTGGGTCACATAATCCTTAATGTTAAAATTCGGAGTAAAAATTACCTCATCTTCAGAATAAAGATTTAAGGATGATGTAAAGGGAGATGGGTGCTTTCGAATTTCTTCTACTTCTTTAACAGTAAAAGAAAATTTTAGAACTTCTTTAATAAGCTCGAGATCAAGGTTTTTCAGCGCTTGGTTTTCTCTAACTTCTGTAGATGGGCTGGTAGCAATACTTACTACAAAGTTGGCAATTACTGAGATAAATCCCATTTTTTCTTCCAGAGTGATGGGCCTCAGATCACCCTCATAAAATTTAATTCTGGCGGCGCTTC
>CAZCWN010000084.1:0-2630 GCA_964502375.1 uncultured Rhizobium sp.
TGGCCGCCTGAAAGTTGTGATGGCAATTTTTCAAGATGTTTTTCCATGCCGATTTCACGCAGAATTTTTTCAGATTTCTTACAGGCATCAATTATTGGAACGCCCTCTGCAACCAGGGGAATGGCGGCATTTTCGGCAGCAGTTAAGGCCGGTAAAAGATTAAATTGCTGAAAAATAAAGCCGATATTTTTGCGTCTGAAATCAACTTTTTCGCTATCGGAAAGGTTGGTAATAATGGTGTCATTGATAATTATTTCGCCCGAGGTAGCGCTCAAAATCCCGCTAATAATCGACAGCAAAGTGGTTTTTCCACATCCTGAGGGCCCCACCAACATCGTTAATTCGCCAGCTTTTATTTGCAGATTGATGTCAAAAAGTATACGCAAGGTTTGATCACCCATCGTGAAATCTTTGCAGATATTTTTGGTCTCTATTGAGGTTTTTTTTATCATTGCTGCTTTTTAAAATCCTGCATTGGCTAAAATTAGGCCAGACTTAGAAACTCCTGGCACGCTAGGCAGTGCTTATAATTAATTTTGTTGGATGATTTATACTTATTTTAAGCACAGGACTATTTTTATAATTGTCGATTACCGATATCCAACTTCTTTCTGCATGGCGATTCAAATCTTTTCCATAAATTTCTATTTTCACATTAGCCCAATAGGCTTTTATATTCATCTTGCCTGGCCATCTGTGAAAAACCTGTTATCGCTACACTGCTAGAAGGCTGGGTTGCTTCCCTTTCTATTTGGTCTTTCAAAGCTTTTTGAATAATTCGCTGCGTTTGAATAATTTCGTCCATTATTTCTGTCCTGGTTTTACACTGAGCCTTGTCTATATTGGCTAGACGATCCTTTTCAAAGTTTTTAAGTGTTTCATTGGCTCTCTTGTCAAATTCTTTTAATACTTCCCTTCCTTCCAACTCGGATCTGAATCTTGCTCCTCTATCAATTAAAAGCTGGTAAACCTCTGGCTGAAAGTATAGCGCCGCTACAGAAAGTGGGGTAGGTAGTCGAGAAGAGTAAGATATAGCATTCACATCTGCGCCTGCTTCCAATAAAGCAAGAACTATACCACTATGCCCTGTAGCGGCAGCTGCGTGCAAAGGAGTTGAATTATCCCATGGAATGCGAGCATTAATATCTATCCCTAAAGAAATAAAATAGCGGACCATATCTTCTCTTATTTCAGCAATAGCAAAATTAATTGAGGTGGGAAAACCAGTGATTTTTCCAATATCAGGATAGTCATTTATTCCCTGTCCCTGGGCAGCCTCGCATAGGATTTTAGCAATTTTAACATCCCCAATAGATGCAGCTATATCCAATGCATTTGTGTTATCTTGTGGTATCCTATACTCAAGACTTGCGCCCGCAGAAATGAGATAACGCACTAATTCTTCTTCCGCCATCAAAACTGCAAGATGGAATGCGGTTGACCCATCGCATTTCTTAATGTTAGGATAATCTTCTATACCACTTTCGGCAGCAAACTCGCATAAGGTTTTAACCACACTAATTCTCCTGGGCATCACCGCTAAGTGCAGGGCCGTGCCCCTATCTCTACCTTCGTTACTTTTCCAGGTTAACCATGTGCTCAGCTGATTTTCTGGATAACTCGAGTTGGCAATACCCTCTTTCAACTTAGCCACCAACTTAGCCATTATTGTCTCTCTTCCATAATAACAGGCTATATGAAACGGGAATCCCCAACCTTCTTCATTAAAGTTAATATCCGATCCTGCCTCAACCAATATGTCAAAAATATCTTCATTACCATGAGCAACCGCGTGGTGCAAAATAGAAGTGTGGGCTATTTTCCGTCTCATCAAATTAGGCCATGCAAAAGCCCGAACAATATCCTCATTTTTATTCCTAACGCCTGTGAGTAAGACTTTCGCCGCTAGCTCGATATCAGCTGGGAAAATATTGGCGCTAATGAGTGTCTCCGCTATGTCTTCAAAATTATTTTTAGCCAGCGCCAAGCCCCAAATTTCGTTCCTACTTTGAATATTTAGGCTGTAAGGCAAATCGCTAATTATTTTTGAAATCAAAGATACGGAGCCTGTTTTTATTATTTCTTTAAGCATTGTCTGCTCAATTCTGATGCTAAATCTAGAAAAAAGGAACGAGGCCGCATTATACATTTGAAGCTCTTCTATAGCCATATTAAAAAAGCCTGTGGCGCTGACATCGCTAATCTTTTCAGCCACTTTATTTTCAGCACCAGCAGATATTAAGACATCGATTATCTGTAAATTAGCATTTATTACTGCCCTTTTCGCATTCCTAAAAAATAGTCGGTCCAAAGTGTAATTTAGAAAGGACATACCGCTTTCTGGAACATTAGCGTTAATGTCTATAATGCCCATCGCCAAAATGTTTTTTACGGCTGCGATATCAATTTTATTAATTGCATCCTTCAGAAGGATCGGAAGGTGGTTTTGTTTAACTTCTAGCGGTTCGGAATTTATTCTTCTTAATTCTTCCTCAAAAGTTATTTCTGGCTTAGATTCTTTAGCGCTCTTTTTACTTTTTTTGCCTTTAGTTTTGCCAGCTGAAGATTTTACTGGATTGCATCCTTCAGAAGGATCGGAAGGTGGTTTTGTTTAACTTCTAGCGGTTCGG
>CAZCWN010000084.1:2730-5411 GCA_964502375.1 uncultured Rhizobium sp.
TAGCGCTCTTTTTACTTTTTTTGCCTTTAGTTTTGCCAGCTGAAGATTTTACTGGGGCGATCTCATCATGGGATAAAGCAACTGACATGGCATTTGGGCTTGCAACGCTTTCAGAAATTTCAGCTTTTTTCTCTTCAGCTTTTATAGCAGGCACAACTAAATCCTGCCTTAGTTGTGTTGTTATTTTATTTTGGAAATCTCTTGCTTTAACCTCACTGGTAGACAGCGCAATATAACGATGCTGTTTATTATTTTCTTCCCTTATGGAATCGATTAGCCACTCATTGATATTGTCTCTTTTTCTGGTTTCTGAATTAGGTTCCTTTGGCCTACCGTGCAAATAATGCCGCTCTCCATCCACCTCAACATATAAAACCTCCCGCTCATTCTCGCAGCAAATGTCAATTTTTCTAATTCCAGCTGAATCTAGCGGATATTCATATTGAAAATTGTAATACCCAATTTCTTGCAATTTCTGGGCTGCTTCTATCTGGAGCTTTGATGGTACATCTATTTGCTCTGCTTTTTGCGTTAAAATTTCTGTTTCCTCTGGTGTCAAAAATGGCTGCCCTGTGAAGCAGCGACACCATAAATCAACTTACAGAATGGCAAAAGAAGTTTTGGGATTAATGATATTATAGCTATTACTTATTGTCTCTTTTGCTCGTATAGACATTTCAGAAAGCTCTCCAGTCCGTTCATCGAAAAGCTCATCAAACATATTTGATTTGGCTAGGCTGTGAATAAGATCAACCACATTTGTTGGGCTAAACCTTCCTGCTGCCGTTTTAGCTCGTCTGGCAAGTTTTTTAAGAGAGACGATAAAATTATCGCTAGCCTCATATCCCAATTTGGCGAAGCTGTGCAAAAGAATCAGAGAGTTTTTAGGAGAAAAGCTATTAAGATTTAGGTTTATCCATTTTGACAACAATTCTGGATCCCAAGACAACTCCCCTTTATCATACCCTAGATCCGTGCAGGCTTTAATTATATCAGCCATATCTTCCTGGCTGCTTTGCTCTAAATTTTTATCTAAATCCCAGATGAGGTTATTAATGTCTAGCCTGGATTTGAGAGTATAATAGTTATGACGAATATCTGCCAGCCCTCTAAGCACACAACTAAGCTTATGCCATTTAGACTGACGCTCTACATTTTGGTGAAGATTAAATTGGTCCGCTAAATTATTAATTCTACTAATCAGATTAAAGAATTCCTTCTCTGATAGGGTAAATCGCCTTTCGTTAAGTAAATTCTCAGAGGGTTGAAGAAATCCAATAATTTCATCAACCGTATAATTGTGAAACTCATTAGACATATTTTACCACCCATTTTGTTGATAGATCAGCCTGGTTTAAAGGTTGCTATGGCTATTTCTTAGAAAGGTTTTTCTATGCAAAACTCCTTTTTTAGGATATCATTTTTATAACATTATTCCACCTAATTCTTATCGAGATTTAAAAGCACCTTCTGCCCGTGATTCTGGTTTATCATAAGATATGGGGTAGTGGCTTAAAGGATGCATAATAACGCTTGGCCCCTCGTTGGATTTTTGTTCGATAATCCTTTTTAATAAAATAACTTTATTCATTAACTCAGAGTTACTATGGCATTGGGCCATTTTCACATTTATAGTTTCTTCCAATTTTTCCTTTTCTTCCCCTAAATTTACTCCGTTATTGAGTAAATATTCGCAAATATCGAGATGCAAATTATAAGCGGCCACACATGAAGGCGTGGCTCCACCAAGCATTTTTACATTAACCTTCGCTCCATTTTCCTTAAGGAGTCTCACTATAGGAAGATGCCCTTTTTGTGCTGCGATATGCAGAGACGTTACATGCTGTTGATCACCTATTGTGGTAATATTAATATATGCCCCCAACGAAATGAGACAATTGAGCGCTTCCTCTTTATTATTATCCGCCGCCATATGCAAAGGAGTTGCCCTTCTATTACCACTTCTTGCATTAACATAATTGTTTACTCTGTATCGGGCGGCAAGGTTACATAAAGTCTGAATTACCTCAACATTCCCATATTGCGCCGCAGTATGAATTGGCAGAAGAATAATAGCCCCCGAATTCGTTCTTTCTTCGCTTAATAAGTCATCTGCGGATTTTACCAATCTATTAATAAGCCCAATATCCCCTTTGATAACTGCCAGTTGAATTATAGAGCGACGCATACGGTCATTCTTTTCTAAATTCTCCTCCCCTCCTCCTTCCATTAAAATATTGACGATAGCCTCATAACCAAACGCGATGGCAAGATGCAAAGGAGAGACGCCATTATATGATTCAGTCACAAATTCAGGGGTAGCAAATTTCCTAACTATCATCGCATTTCGCCTTCTAACGCCCAATAACAAAGCATGCAGCTTAAAATTAGCAGTCTCTGGTAAAAAATTATTTTTAATAAGCCCTTCTACTATTACTTCCGTTTCTCTATCCTCTTTTTCAAAGGCAATTTTCCAAATGTTATCACGACTGCCCGGCTCATCCCTTTTTAAAATAAAAAGGGATGCCGCAAGAACTAATTCCGCTGGGGCTTCTTTAATTACTGTAATAAAAATACGCTCTTCAATGCCGAAGCTAACAAAGCTATTAATAATAAAGGTAGCAGCATTATGAGCCTGTTGCAAATCCCCTAACCGAACTGATTTAAATTTCCTTATATTT
>CAZCWN010000085.1:0-5293 GCA_964502375.1 uncultured Rhizobium sp.
AATAAACACATGGTATATTTTGGTAAATTTTGTATGCTATATGGTAATAAAATTTATCCTGATGTTTTCACACAACAGAGACAATTGGCAAATCGTATTTATGCCCCAGGAGAAGAAAATTTTCTATTTTTTATAAAGGTATTAATGTTTGAAATGATTATAGATGAATATAATAAAATTATATCTGGTGATAAGTGTGTTAATCAGTTTATACGAGATTTAAATAGTTTTCATCATAAAGATGAGTCAAGACACATAGCATTTGGAAGGGAATTTTTGTCAAATTTATTTTCGGTACTACGCAAAGAATGGTCGCCAGAGACTCTTGCAGGAATACATAAGCATATCGAAGGATTTCTTACGGCATTATGGGGGGCTCTTTATAATGTAGAAGTATATAATGATATTGGGCTATCAAGTGTAAAAGATTTACGAGAAAAGGCTTACATGTCAAAAAGAGCAGAGGATTTTAGGTTAAAAATATCTTCGCGATGTATGCATTTCCTTCATAATGAAGGAATATATACCAAATTAAGACCAATCTCTATTGACACTGAAGTGCCTATTAGCTAGCTACTCTAACAGTAAAATAAGCCTTATAAAGGATGGATTTTATGTATTTGAAAAAATGCTGATCTTTAAGATATAACAGGATATAAAAATTACTCAGGGTCATTTATTTCGGCTTTATATGATTCATCTTTTTTGTTTTCCTTATGCAGGAGGATCATCTACTAGGATCTATCGAGAATGGCAAGACAACTTACCACCATATATCAAAGTTCATCCTGTAGAGCTTCCAGGGAGGGCTGAGTTAAGGCACCTATTACCGCTTCAGAATATTTTACAGGTTATAGAGTATGTAAATAATGCCATTGCAAAATTTATATTTGCCGATGAACCTTTTGCTATATTTGGGCATAGTATGGGAGCGCTTATAGGTTTTGAGTTAGCGCATTATTTACGCTATTATGGTAAAAACCCAATCGCATTATTTGCCTCCGGATATACAGCTCCACAAAACACAAGTATGCGTATTCATACCCATCATCTCTCTGATGAAACTCTCATGGAGTATTTGTCTAAACTAGGTGGAGTTCCGCCAGAATTAAATTATGATAAATCATTATCGCAACTAATTTTACCAGTAATAAGGTCAGACCTAGCTATTTGTGATACTTACTCTTTCAAGCATCAAGAAAAATTAGATTGTCCGATTTTTGTTTTTGGTGGTATTGATGATCCTATAGTGAATGCTGATAAGTTAAATGATTGGCAACAAATGACCTCTAAAAACAGTGTGGTACAAATGTTTCATGGTGGTCATTTTTTTATAGACGTGTCTCAATCTTTATTGTTGTCATCAATAATAAATGCATTGCGCCCTGCGATGAGTTAAAATGGAGAGTATTAATAGATTTTACTCTAGTACTTTCTGTAGCGCTAATCCTATAACACTTAATTGAGATCTTTTGAACTATCACTGTTAAAGTAAACCTTGCGTATTGTATTATATTTACCTGCTAGGGCAAGGACATGAGAAGCGGTTGGATAATGCAAAGAAAATGACCAATTTTTGTATTCTCTCTCATTAAGTTTTTTGACCATTTTTACGCGGCCTTTTTCCTGAATATCAAAGCTTATTTCTTTCAAATTATTATTTAGACCTATACCTATAGCTTTTAAATATGCTTCTTTTAAACACCATAATTCGATTAATCTCTTATGCTGCATTTTAGTTGGTAGACACATAAGTCCATCAATTTCTAACGGTGAGCAAAACTCATTAGACAGTCCTACAACATCCTCGAAACTTCTTATTTTCTCTATATCAGCCCCAATCAACCGCCGACTTGTAACAGCGCATGCTAAAAGTCCGCGAGTATGGGAGAGGTTGAAGCAAATATTCTTAAAATTATTTGGCTCATCTATTATTGGACGACCCATAATTCCAGTTTTGAAGCGCCATTGTTTAGGGTTGATGTGAGGTGCGTATTTAGATAGAGTAATTCTGACAAAAATACGCGCTGAAAGATAAGTTAGGCGATCCATATCAAAATAGAAATTTTCATACCTTTTGATCTCGTCTAATGAGAGCCATGAAAAGTCTATTTTTATAGATTTTAGAAATTGATCTGGTGTAGCTAGCCAACAATGAATTTCATGCTCAAGTGAGCCAATAATTTTTTTTGAGCCATACTGCATTATTTTAATTTCATGTTCACCAACTGTTTTAAAGTCGCGCATTATGAACTGCATTTGCCAAATTTCTGACCATTTGTTCAGCGCGAGCAACCGCATCTTGATTGGAAGTTGAACAAGATATTTCTTTAACTATAGGACTGCCCACTACTACTGCATCTGCAATTTTTGCTACAGAAGCAGCAGTAACAACGTCTTGTATCCCAAATCCTACCGCTATTGGTAGAGAAGTATGTTTTTTGATGTTTTCTATCTTTTCTACTATTGTAAGTGGATCAAGTTTTGATCCAGTAGTTCCGAGCATGGAAACGTAGTAAAGGAAACCACCTGCCTTGCTGGAAACTAAATTAATTCTCTTATTAGAAGAAGTTGGAGAAAGCAAAAAGATTATATCGACCTGAGTAGTTTTAAATTGAATCATAAGATCATCTGCTTCTTCTGTTGTAAGATCAACAATAATCACTCCATCAACGCCAGCATCTGACACTAATTTTGAAAATTCTTTATATCCAATTGTTTCAATTGGATTGAGATAACCCATCAATATGATTGGCGTATGTTGGTTTGTAATACGAAATTCAGCAACGGAGGATATTATTTGCCTGAGAGTAGAGCCATTATTTAAGGCCCGCTCGTTAGCTTGTTGAATTACTGGTCCGTCAGCAATTGGATCGGAAAATGGAATGCCTATTTCTATTATATCTGCATTGGCCTTGGCAAAAGCATTGAGCATCTGAACGGTAACATTCATAGCCGGATCTCCGGCTGTAAAAAAAGGAATAAATGCACTACGGTTAATTGATCGCAGATGAGAAAAAGTAGATTCAAGCCGACTCACGATAAATTATTTTTTGTTTAAAAACTCTGAAATTGTATAAATGTCTTTATCTCCTCGCCCAGAAAGGCAAATCAAGATAGATTGCTCAGGACTCATCGTTTTTGCTAGCCTAATAGCATAAGCAATTGCATGGGCAGATTCAAGAGCCGGAAGTATGCCTTCTGTCTTCATTAGTCTGATAAGCGCTTCCATGGCTTCATTATCAGTTACTGCAACGTACTCTGCTAGCTTTCTATCTTTAAGCCATGCATGCTCTGGCCCAACTCCAGGATAATCAAGGCCAGCTGCTATGGAATGTGTACTCATAATTTGGCCATTATCGTCTTGCATCAGATATGTTCTACTACCATGCAAAACTCCAGGCCGACCTATTGTTAATGGGGCAGCATGACGTCCAGTCTCTAATCCCTCTCCTCCGGCTTCAACGCCAATAAGCCGTATATTAGGGTTGTTAAGGAAACCATAAAAAAGACCAATAGCATTACTTCCACCACCTACGCAAGCAACACATATATCTGGTAGGTGGCCAATAGATAAGCATTGTTCCTTGGCTTCTTCTCCTATAATTTTCTGAAAATCACGCACCATCGTAGGGTATGGGTGAAACCCCGCAACTGAACCTATTATGTAAAATGTATTATCAACGTTTGTAACCCAATCTCTAACAGCTTCATTCATTGCATCTTTTAGTGTTTTTGATCCCCTGATGACAGGTTTTACTGTTGCTCCTAGAAGCTTCATTCGAAAAACATTTGGCGACTGTCTACGAACATCTTCTTCTCCCATGTAAACTACACATTCCATGCCGTAGCGTGCAGCGACAGTGGCTGTTGCAATACCATGTTGACCTGCGCCAGTTTCTGCAATTATTCGACGCTTACCCATTCTTTGAGCCAGTAATGCTTGTCCAATTGCATTATTAATTTTATGGGAACCAGTATAGTTAAGATCCTCTCGCTTAAAGAGAATCTTTGCTCCTCCTAATTCGGCAGATAGCCTTTCAGCATAGTAAATGGGGCTGGGTCGACCAACAAAATTTTTTAGCTCGGTTGCAAGTTGTTTTTTAAAAATCGGATCATTTTGTGCTTCTTGGTAAACTTTATCTAGCTCCTCAAGTGGGGCCATTAAAGTTTCAGGTGCAAACATCCCACCGTAGGGCCCGAAATGGCCATTGGCCTTATGGTAAGCTGACATTATTTAGTAAGTTATGATATATAGTTTTTTCTATTTTTGAGTAAAAAAATTTTTATTTTACTGTAAATGCTAGCGTTTTTTAAACTTATCGAAAAGTCAATAACTTGTTGGTCATAATATGGTTTATTCTGCTCAATTTTCGAACGGACAAAGATTAATCAGAAAAACTGTCTTTTGCGAACCGAATTTAATACAACTAGAATTGCGGTATCGGTAATTGATTTGATTTGAAGAGAGAAAAAGTAACCTCCGGTTTTTGATATTTTTATTGGTTCATAAGTTTTATCATGACATCTTATGTAAACATTTTTAGCAGTTCCAATTCCAATAACTACGTCTTTACAATCATCGTTTTCCCAAATCGGAATAATAGGAAAAAGAAGGGGGCCAATCAGACCATAATATCCGCAAGAACTTTGACCAAATGCAATGCTAATATGATTTCCGTTTTTTTTATTTGTAATCAGGGTATATCCAGAAGACCCCTTATTATATTCAAACACATATTCTTGAGTTTTTTCATAACTCAAACCCTTGTAAAAAGCAGCGATAGAGCACCCGCTTAAACAAGTGGTACTTAAAAGGAGCACTATTTTTTTGATCATAGTATTCATCTGAGTGAATTATTATTTTTTGGTTCTTTATAAAGATTACGGATACTTCTTCCAATTAGTCCGTAGTAGTTGATTGGGATTGCTGGAATGATACTGAGCTCAAGAAAACCTTCTTTTCCAAGGAATGTTTCTCCTGTAAATTTGTCATGAAACACCGACATTGAATTCATGCCGTTAATTGAGTTTGCAAAATTAGACACACCAGCACCTTCATATGTACCATTTGGGGGTTTATATCCATCAGGATCGGCACTCAGCGGTTGTCCAATCAAGTAAAGTCTATGTGGATTATAATCTGGATCATTTGGATCGGTTGGGATCACGTTCGCCTTCCCAATCGTTAGAGCTCCAACAACAGCAGTTTCAAATTCTCTTCCTTTTCTAAAGAACTTATTTCTTTAGACAGCTTAAGATATCCATTTCCCGCAGATAAAAATATTCCAAT
>CAZCWN010000086.1:0-5220 GCA_964502375.1 uncultured Rhizobium sp.
CAGATCAGATGTTTAATCTTATGGAGCAAGATCTCGTGACGACACTACCTAGAAAGTTGAGCATACACTTTTTTTGGGATTAGTGCAAATAGTAATTTGCAGATTATTTCGTGAATTAAATGCAACTTGAATTCCGCATAAGCCTCTCATCTCTTCTTCCCTTATAGCCTAAGTTATTTGTCCATTGAGCTCAAAGATGCAAATTTAACAGATAGGTTGGCGAAGGAGAAATAATATAATAAGCCATTGGTGGGGCCTCATTTGCGCTCTCCAAAGCGCAGAGAGGAGAAGATTTTTTACTTAGGGTAAGCCAGATCCCATTTTTCAAAAATTAGAAAAATTTCGCTAACCTAGAAGTAAGAGGGCTTTAATGGTAATGCCTCCTCTCTTATCCTTCCCTATTCCACCCCATCCATTCATAAATATAGAAATACAACATCCCTTCATATTCATGCAGCGCCAAATCAGCCATAGCAAAATTATAACCTATGGGTTTAAGGGAGAGTTGGGCGGTGGTATAGTCGGACATTCTTGCTAGGGGGTAGAGATTGAACTTGGAGAAATATAGCAAAGAGCGCTTTAGGTGGAATCCAGAGGTTACTAACAGCAACTGATCATAGTTTTTTTCTTTAAGAATTTTAGCGCAGAATTGAGCATTTTGGTAAGTATTTCGGCTATTTGATTCTAGAATAATGTCCTCTTCTTTTACTCCCAGGGCAATTAGATTGTCATAGAAAATTTTGGCTTCGCTGGCACCGGTTTTATAAACGTCAGCGCCACTGGCAAGAATCTGGCATTGCTTACCGCTTTTGCGGCATGAAAAATAAAGTTGAGCTGTTTCGATAATTCTTGAATAAGCAATGATTCCGGGCTTAGTGATATCAGTATTTGGTATTTTATTAGTTCCGCCCCCCAGAACTATGATAAGATTGGTTTTTTGCCAGATGGGATTTTCACTTACAGAAATTTCGTAAGGCGATTGGAGACTTATTAGTAAGAAATTGGCAATCACGCCGCTGCCCTGCAAGATGAAAATGATGGTAAAAATTGATAAAAGAGCCCAGGCTGCTTTAGGTTTTTTTAATAGAAGCAACAAAAATGCTGAAAGCAGAATTAAGAGTGAAAGAAAAGTAATCATGTGAAGCAAAAGTTAGGTTAGCAGAAATTAAATTCCCAAACCCCTGCCACTACAAAGCTCTTCTAAATTTCAGATATCGCACCAGTGAATAAGTAGCAAGGGCGGAGGTTAAATGTTTCAAAGTGTGGCCGCTTATAAAAAGGCCAGTAAGCTCAAATATATGCCAATCAAAATGTTCTGAGATCTTTGCTATCAAATACCAAAAAATTGTTTCCCATAAATAGCGACTTCCTGAATATTCGGCAGGAAACAAAATGATAATTAAAGGAATTGCCAAGAAAGGAAAAAATTGCACGAGAGCGTAAAGCCGAAGGTCTCCCTGGCGTAGATGTTCAGTGTAATTCCAATAAATTACACTAACCATTCCCAGAACCAAAAATAGCGGCAGTAAAAATAATCCGGCTTTTAGGCTGATACGCTCAGAAATTACAATCGAAAATATTACCATAAAACTTATCGCCATTGGTAACCGATCCCACACCGGGGTGTCATTATTGGGGGTGAAATGATAATAGGCGGAACCAAGGCCAATCAAGAATACTCCGAGGAAAGCAATTAAGAATGGAATTGCCTCTCTTTTATCTATAAACTTTTCCTCATAATTTCTAAAGCGAAGGGTGGTAAAGAAACCTAAAATTCCCACCAAAATATAAGGCAAATTTGAGACCACATTGCTGAAATTGTTAACGCCAAAAAGATTTCTTTTATCAGCAAAGTTGTGATAGTGCTGGTCTTGCGGTATAGGCCCCATGCTAAATAAAGCGATTACCGCTATTGCAAATAGTGAAATTAGCAGGATGAGCTTTTGATTTCGGGTCATAGTGTTTATCCAATTTGGTTGAATCGCTCCAAGCCTATTTTTCCTACAGATTAAGCTTTCAAACCTTCAATATGAATCATAAGAAAACAGAAATGGATACATTTGCAAACAAGCCTTGACGTACAGAAAGTCCAACAAATTTTCCTTTGTATAGCTCTTCTGAAAAACAGATCTATTTTTGATACAATGCTTTCACTATAGGCTTATAAAATGGAACTCACAGCAGCGTTAGAAAAAATTAAGATAGATAAGCCATCACCCCTCCCTGAGGGGAAAGTTAAATTTGGAAAAAATCCTGGATGGTTGGGTAAAATAGTGGAAAAGAAAAATGTGGTTACAGAGTTGATTCAAACGATATAATCAGAAAGACGTAAAAAAAATCCCCGATTCGGCTGAATACCAAAAGGCTTATCCTTGAGGAGAAGGAAAATAATTTTGATAAAAAAGAACCACTATAGGCTGATTATTTTATCAACAAATTTTTCCCTAATGTTAAAATTATTCATGCCCTCACAACTGGGCGCCTCCCTGATTTTGTACCTCGTGTATAATTAAGTAAAAGCCCAGATAGCGGCGCTATGCCCAATGCTTATAGTAATTTCCTTACCAATAACAATGGAGTCACTCCCCTTCAAATAGAAAAAGAAGAAGGGAATTCTGAGTGCATTCAAATTTTACATGAAAGAAACAGCACTAAATGGCACCAAAATCCTACTCACTCCCACAGAAACCTATTTTAATTCCTCTGAAAAATATGGAGCTAGGAATAGAATTACAGAGAAGTTAAAATTTTAAAAAAGGGACTCAGATTTATGACACAATTTTCTTTTAATTAAATTTTTTTTTAATATTACCTTGCAAGAACTGCCTAAATTATGCAGTTGTAAATCAACCACTTTTTTACCCCCTTCGCTTTAAGCGACGCTTAACAACTTATATTAACAAATGAGGTACCTATGAAAAAGTTTCTTTCGATTACTTTCATCATTGCAGCACTCGCAGCCAAATCTGCCAATGCGGCCACTTATAATGTGGTATCACAAAATAGGTTATATGCCGGAGCAGACGTTACTTATAGTGATGTTGACCGTTCTCATGCCAGTGCCAAAAATGATTCCGGCGTTAACTTTGGCTTGAATGTTGGCGTTAAGATTCCTTACGACAGAGCCTATATCGCTCCGGAAATTTTTTATGATTATATTAACACAGTTATAGTAGAGCGAGTTGGCGCTAGAGTTAATCTAGGGTATAACTTTTCTCCTCAAGTTAATGCCTTTGTCAATGTAGGTTATGCTAATGTTGGTTATGACGACACTGGGCCACAATCCCTCACTTCTTACCATGATTCAAACAATAGAGATTCTTTGATTTATGGTGTTGGTCTGTCTTATGACATAGATGAAAATTGGACTGTGAGAGGTGCCTATGATCGACAAGACTTTAAAATCAAATATGTTAGCGGTGAGAAAGATGAAATTTCACTCGGCATGTTAAGACTTGGGGTAGCATATAACTTCTAAGTCCACTATTTTACACCAATTGCTCCGGTCAGCTCTCGTCACCACACAGAGCTGATCACTCCCCTCTTCTCTTTCCTTCCCTCTTTTATAGAATCCGAAACATTCCGAAATCTATAGCTATCCCTACAATCAACGTTTTATTGGCACTTTTTTCATTTTTGTTAAAAAATGTACGGTAAAGAAAATTGAACAAATTAACCCTGCCAGCCAGTGAAAATAACTTATCAGCTCTCTAAAATCATCATCTCCGCAATAATATAAAAAATAACCACTCAAAATCAGTAACCCACAAAATACAGTTAAAGTTATCCCCGAAGGGCGCCGATTCTTCCTCACTTGCCAATTGAAAGAAATATGCGTGGAAAGAATCATGCCAAAAATAATTAAAAAACCGAAAGCTGCCAATCCATGCAGGCGTAAATTCCACAAGTTTAAAAAACGCAGCGGCGTATTCGGGCTCAAATAAAAGTTAAATATCAGCCAAATTAAACCACTAAATAGCAGCGTGAAAAAAGTTAAATGGCTGAACACTCTCTGAGTTGCAGTGAGTTTCATAATTTAATTAATAAGCTTAGATACGCCTGCTGAGTTTATTAACATCGCCTGGGCGTCGAATTGGAATAAAATTTCTTCTGATCCTTCTTCTAAAATTAGGACAACTTTAGTTAAAGCATCAGCGATTGCGCAATTTTTTGCAAAAACAGAAGCGCTCTCTCCCTTATATTTCAAGGCCTCTCTGTATTGATCAAAAATTGGATAGATTTTTTCTTTCTCAATTTCTTGATAAGAAAAATAACCAGCACTTGTTGCTAAAGCGCCACTACAAATTTCAGTTTCGCAAATTACGGCACCAGGATTTTTTGGATTCCTAATACTAATTTTTTGCAGTGTGTTTCCCACACGCAAATCTCCACCGGCATTGACAATATAATCTGTAATCCCTCGTCTCTCTAGAAGAAGTGCTGCACAATCAACCGCATATCCTTTAGCAATTCCGCCAAGATCAAGGCGCAAAGGCTTAGTAAATTTCACCTGAAAATTTTCCAATAATTTAATATCTGCAGATGAGCAATTTTGTTCGCTGCGATGCAAGGTTATATCAAAAACCCCATTGCTGATTTGTGAGATTTTTTGTGCTAGAGTTAAAACTTCAAAGAGCTGTGGATTTACAGTTATAGAGCTCTCATGAGCCATTTTATTCAAACGCGAAATTTCACTATCTTCATCAAAGAAACTCATCAATTTTTGAATTTTCTCAATTACAGCAAAAGCCTCTTCAATCGCCTGGTTTGCAAGCAGGGTTTCTTGCAGGATTTTTATTTCAACAAAAGTTCCAAGTAGCGGTTTGCAACGTGAAATCATTTTCTAGAAATAATTTCATAGGTGGTCAGAACGCGTTTGATACCATCAGATAAATGCTTACAGGACAAGGTTGCGCCGCTGATATTTTTAATATCGGAATCAAGCTTGAGAGTTGAAGAAGAATTTTTGCCAACAAATTGATCCCGCCATTTTTGATCTCGCACTTCATAGCCATAGGTTTCATTATAATTCATAATTTCAATTCCCTTTATAGTACCATCCTTATTGATCCCAATCGCATAATTGATGAATTCATGCTTACCCAAAACTTCATCAATTATGAAAACTCCACCACCTTCAACATTCCACCTTCTTATTTCCGGATTGCGGAAATTTACGCCGCTTTTTTTCTCAATTTGTTTGGCTTCCTCTTTTGAAAT
>CAZCWN010000087.1:0-5099 GCA_964502375.1 uncultured Rhizobium sp.
TTTCTGATCTCAAAAGTCTAGTCCAAGGTGGCGGGAAGTTCGGGGGCTAGGACACCTCAGGCCCACAGCTATAATGCTTCGAGCCACTTTTCAAAATTTCCACCGGCTGAGGTTCGAACTCTCAGTATGGATGCCCCTGATAGCTCTAGCACAGAATCAATCATATTTACCTTGAAATTCGTAATTATTCGCCCTCGGTTGATATAAACTGCGAACTTTTGATGGAGAAGGTATAGTTGAAACAATCAGCTTACCGCGAAATTCCGGCAAGATCCTCTTGCAGAAATCATCTACTAAACAAAAAATAGAAGTTAATTGCATCCCAGTCATTTAGCCCTACGTAGTTGTTAATGTTGTGAACTAACACACTTGGAACTAGATGTTTACTGGATGCAAGAGAGATTTCTTAAGCGAGACTGGGGTTATGATAAAAAATTTACAAGCCGACGCGACAAGTTCGCAAAAAATGCACTTGTATCAGCAGTTAAAAAAGACAGCGCTATCATTGTAAAGATAGCAGAGGACACGATAAAAATTAGCTGAGAAGAACTTGAATCTCATTTCTTAAGTCGGAATAAATTTGCCTCATCTCTTCTACCCAATTTGGGGGCACATTGTTAGCTGTGATTTTGGGTTCGATTATCTTCACATAATTAAACAATCTTTCGGCTCCGATATTAGCGGCGGTGCCTTTAATCGAGTGGATATGAAATAATAAAGTTTTTGTATCATCTGCTTTTGCGTCTTCAGAAATTTTCCGCATTAACACGTCGGTATCTCTGACAAACATCTTTAAGATCACGGCCTGATCTTCGGCGCTAAAATGTTCGATTAAACTGCGATCCAAATTTTTTAAACTCTCTAAAGCGGCACTGGTTAAATCGTCAGCAGCAATCTTAAATTCAACTTTTAGTTCATCTTTTCCCACATAATTGGCCATGATTTTTAACAATAAATCAGGCTGGCTGCCTTTGATAAAATAATCAGTCATTTGGCAATTGAAGAAGTGGTGGATATCTTCTTTTTCTCCATCTCCGCTTAAGGCAATAATGGGAATCTCGTCATGGTGACTGATGTGGTTAATGGTTTCAATTGCTCTGATTTGCTTCGCCGACTCATCGCCATTATAAGGAGGCATGTTGATGTCGGTGAGAATAATGTCAAAATCGGATCGGCCTTGGACATCAAGGCTCTGCTGATAAATTTCCACCAGCTCTTTGCCGTCATTAGCTTCAGTTACAATTAAACCGGCAGATTCGAGACTTCTTTTTATCATAAGGCGATTTATTTTTTGATCATCCGCCAGAACTATCTTTTTACCTTCTAATATCTTTAGATAATCATCTTTTGGGCCCATATATTCCAAATCATCGGGCGGATCCATTAGCCATTTGCTAACCACGCGATAAAGCCGATGATCTTGTGCCTTATTTAATGACTTATTAAGGTAATAGTTGAATTCCTTTCTGGAAACCGCCTCGGCGGCCACTGTTAAAAAAGTTTTCTTATCTAAAGAAGTAAAAGCAATGATGAGAACGTCATTATCATAAGCTCTGATTTTTTTAGCAGTCTCAATGCCATTGATATCAGGCATTTCAATATCCATCAAAATAAGATGATATTTGTTGTGGCGGACCATCTTAATTGCCTCCTTACCGCTGATGGCTACATCGCAGGCCAGATGAGGAAAAGCTCTCTCCAGATTGGCTTTGGCGGTAAGCAAATTCACTTCTTTGTCATCAACAATCAGAATCTTTCTTTGTTTGACTACTGTCTCTGCCGCTTTTACTTCTTCCTCACTTAAAATCGGAAATAATAGACTGAATTTTGTCCAGCCATTTTCCCCATGGCCATAACATGACTCACAAATTATGTCTCCGTCAAAAACCTGCATGTTTCTTTTGCAAAAGGCCAGGCCAAGACCAGTTCCTTCTTTTTTGCCAGCCGTAAAAAAATCGTCAAAAAGTTTGGGCACAATCTCCGGAGGAACTCCAGGACCAGTGTCGTGGACGTAAATCGCATTATACTCTCTTTCATTAATTAACCTTCTTTCCGTGCCAATGGTTACCACCGAGTCGGGAAATTGATCCAAATAATAAAGAGCGTTTTTGAGAAGATTATAAATAATAAAAGTGAAGCGCTCCGGAATGGACCTGAAAATAAAATCGTCACCTTTGCTAATTGAAATTTTTACTTTCTCTTTTTCTAAGATCGAAGAATAGCCGAAATTAGCAATAATTTCCGGCAGAAAAGCAGCAGCAGAAAGAAGCTTAAAGTCATCAGCCAAGATTGGTTTTTCACTTAAATCGGCCAGAATAATATTGATGATGATGTTGGCCTGAGAAATAGAAGAAGAGATAGCAAATTCTAATTCAGTAATTTCTTTCTTGGCAGTAACATTATTTGAACTTGATTCATCAATCTTAGTAATAATTGGCGAGAGCTGACTAGCAGCAATGTTGATGGCATTAAGCGGGTTGCGAAGTTCGTGGGCGATGGAGCCAGCAAGATTTTTTAGCGAATTAGCTCTGTCTTTAAGATGCTTTTGTTCTTGTAAATGAATAATCTGATTAGCTTCATTGATGTTTTTCTCAGCCGCAATAAGGTCAGTCCTTAATAAATCTTCCCTTACAATAAAATCCTTTATCGAAAGAAGAGCTCTAGATAATTGGTTAATTTCAGAGATTTTTGATTCTGGAATTTTGATATCAGTACTACCAAGTCCAATCAGCTCAGCTTGTTGCGATAAAAATGTGATTGGATTGATAAAATTTCTTTTAAGTAAATAAATTAAGATCGCTAGCAGCAGTAGTGTAGAAATAAATTCAGGTAAATGACTTTTTTTAATTAAGCTAAATTGATTAAAATTGTTAAAACTTACCAAAATTCCATAGGGCGAACCTGAGATTTTTTTATACACTAATATTAGTGAAGAACCTAATATTGAGGGGTATTTTAAAATCTGAATATTTGGGTTTTCTAAATTTATTTTTGCTAAATATTTTTGATTAGAATTTATGGTATTTGTCATGACATCAAATTCATTTTTATAAATGATTTGAAGATTTGAGTTATCAACAATTCTACTCTTTAAAAGTTTCTGATAAATACTTTTGACAGCAAAGCCCATAACAACTGAACCTTGATAATTATTTCCCTTATCAAAAAAACCCATTCCTGCTGGAATTATATATTGATCACTCACTGCACCTGTAACTGGCTTACCAAGATATAATTTATTAGGGTCTTTTTTAGTTAATTGTAGGTAATCTCGATTGCCTAGATTCACACCTTTATTTAAAACTCCAACCTCACTATTAATAACTAAAATATTATTTTTATTCACCCAGGAAAACATACTAATCGACAGCATATCACCAATTTTATCATCATATAAAATACGAAATGATCTTAAAACATTATTGACATGATTTTTGCTATTCGGGTCTTTAGCAATTTCACCAATCATTTTATTTAAAACCAGACTGGCATATTCCTCATAACTATTGAATATACTTTCCACAATTAATGCCTCTGATGACAAATCCAAAATAGCTTGTTTATTTTTTCCGGAAATTTCTTTTATCAAAATATAACATAAACCAGCAAACACCAAAAATATGGAAATTAATGAATATAGAAAAAACTTTCTCGACAATGAGATTTGATTTTTCATTTACAATCTTGACCGTATTTTTATTTTTTCTAAAAGACCCATCTCTTTTAAGATTTTCATTGCCTCTTGGCTGCTTGGTATTTTTAAGGACTCCCTATCAATATCACATTCAACTTTTTTTTCTAAAAAGTTATTAGCCATACTTTGTAACAAAGCTAATCTTGTTTCCGGATCGGTAAATAATTTGTACCCTTCTTCACTGAGTTTTATCTTTAGAGTGCTATAGCCAGTTTGGCTATTTTGCTCTATTATGAATAGATTTCTTTGAATATTTCTTCCAATTTTTTTTGTCTCTTCTGCATTTCTTCTAGTTTTATCTGAGCAAAACTTGCGTTCCACAGCTATTTGCGCTGATTCCGTCTCCATTTTTTTTAAACCTTCTTGAGCTGTTTCTATAAAGCTACTTGGCATAGACTCTATACTCTCAAACAAAACTCGATGTTTTTCAGCAACGACTTGCAAATTTGCCATTTCTACGTCTGATAGTAAATACTTTTCTTGATCTATTATAACTCTCTTTTTGCCAATAACTAATGGAATACTAACAAAAGAGTCAGTTATCGTATAATAACCTCTCTCGTTGGTTAGAACTTGTGAGCAAGTCATAAAAGATTCACCACCAAATAAAAGTGATCTTGCTGCAATAACGAGAGGAAGAACAGGAGCAATATATGCCCTACCGTGGTTTCTTATTATCTCAAAACCTTCCTTTCTCATCATCATATCGGAATTTTTAATCGCTAATTCAATTTCCTCACTTTGATTTGAATATTGGGCCTTAAAATCTGGCAATGATAACCCATCTATCATTAAGCTATCCCTAGGAACAATCATATTTTCTGAGGAGTGTCCTCCAATTACATCAGCACTGATTGTAGTTATATTTATAGCAATTTTTTCTAATTCCCGTTTTAATGATCTTATAAACCTTCTTGAATCTAATTCACATCCAAAACCCAAAACTCTTTCTGGTGGAAAGCCGGTTGCGGCCTGCATTATCATGGTTGTTATATCAACCGGATTGGTAATAATTAAAATGAAAGCTTCAGGGGAAAATTGTTTAATTAATTTAGCATAATAACGAGTTAGATTATATACAAATGGCAAGGCGTATTCTCTATTTGAGGAACCAAGAGTTACCGCGCTAATACCAGCCGTGAAGATAATAATATCGGAATCTTTCAAATCTTCATCATTAGAACCAACTTTGAATTTTATTTTTGAACTACGTACTTTGATCAGTCTGTTGGAAAAATTATTTTCATCTTGATCCAGCGAAGCATCCAAATAAGCAGCTTCAGCCCTTCCCTCAGTGCGATTTAACAATATTATCTCTAAATCTTTGTCTTTAGGAAATATTCTAAAAACAGTATGCAAGGTACTTTTTCCAATTTCTCCAGCACCGATAATAGTTAGTTTCATA
>CAZCWN010000088.1:0-3890 GCA_964502375.1 uncultured Rhizobium sp.
CCCAAGATTGGACTGAATCGGATTGAAAGGGCTTAAGCGAGACTGGGGTTAATATAACCTATATTGTTTGCTCCAGATTAAAAAGTTTACCTTTTAGTATTTGTTTCAACCAACTTTTTTAGGAGTGACAATCAGATTGAGTTTTTAAAAAAGTATTACTAGAAGCCACTACAAATCTTGGTCTCTAGAGGCTCTCAATCTTGTGTAAGATGTCTAATGTGATAAAGAAATCCAAATTTTTAGGTAAAATTCCGCTACTAGCTGTCTCGTTCTTTGTTTTTTGTAAAGCTTCTTATGCCGCTGGCTTTGCAACGGATTCCCATTCTGCTTCAGCTCTTGGAACTTCTTATGCTGGCTCTGTTAGTGGAATAAACGATATATCAGATTCATTCTTTAACCCTGCTGCAATATCAAATATAAAAGAAAGGCAGGCTTTGCTATCTCTGACCTATATAAATTTTAAGGTCGATGATAGTAATGCCAAGGCAGTATATAATTCTAATGGCACTAGTGTTTCTGGAGTTAGAGATGACAAACAAACAGTTAACGCCGTTATACCTGCTGGCTATATTGCCTCAAGAATTAATAATAAAACCACTTTGGGTTTAAGTATCACATCCCCTTTTGGCCTTTCTACTTCTTATAATCCAAATTGGGTCGGAAGATATTATGCAATTGATAGTGAGATAAACTCTATCAATTTTAACCCAATGATTTCATATGAACTTAATAATAAAAAGCTGTCTTTAGGTTTTGGCTTACAAGCTCAATATATAAAGGCGATTCTAACAAATGCTGTTGATATGGGTGGATTATTTCTTTCAACTCCTGGCAGTAGTGATGGCTTTGCCAAAGTAAAAGGCGATGATTGGGGTTATGGTTTTAATGCAGGGCTGAAATATCAATTTAGCGATAATCTAACCTTTGGAATTGGATACAGATCAGCCATAGAACACAAAATTGAAGGCGACATCAAATTATCATCAGCAATAAGCAATCAAGCATCAGAGATTAACACAAAACTCACAACTCCTGAAAATCTAACTGTAGGCTTCAACTATAAACTAAATTATAAAATAACGTTATTACACGATACTAGCTGGACCAGATGGTCGCGAATCAAAACTTTAAACATTAACGCTATCCAAAATAGCACTTTAAGCAATTCCACAAATCTTAATTTTAGAGACAGCTTTAGATATTCATTCGGTGCTCACTTTCAAAAAAATGAGAAATTAAAATTAAAAATTGGTGCGGCTTATGAAGAGGGTTCGGTGGGGGATGATTCTCGCAGTCCAAGAATACCAATTAGTGATAAAATTTGGACAAGCATTGGTTTGGGATATAAGATTAGCAATAATACCGTAATCGATGCAGCATATCTACATGAGTTTTACAAGAAAAATAAGGTTGATTTACAAGCTGCTGGAAGCAATACCACCAATATAACAGCGAATTATAAAAATAAGATCGATGTTATTGCCATTTCGCTCAAAATAGATTTTTGATATCAGCATCATTAAGATTAAGATGAATCTCAATTTTAATGCTTAAGAATAGGGGGGTAATGTATTGCGATTTTTTAATAAAAAGAATAAATGACTTCTACAAAAACGTTATAGAAGTCAGAAAAAACAAGAAGCATTTAGTTATTGGAAAAGGTGCCAACGATGATTCTATAGTATTGACTAGTAATGATTATCTGGCGATTGCAAACCATCCAAAAATTTTATCTGCTCAAGAAAGAGAAATAAAAAATCAGCATAATAAGGTTATTATGTCTGCGGTTTTTATGACTGAAAATAGCCTAAAAGGTGTGTTTGAAAAAGAAATGGCCCAATATTTTGGATATGAATCTTCAATACTCTGCCAATCTGGGTGGGCAGCAAATGTTGGATTACTGCAAGCAATAGCCGAAAAAGATATTCCTGTTTATATAGACTTTTTTGCCCATATGTCGTTATGGGAAGGAATTAGGTCGGCAAATGCAAAAGCCATACCTTTTTTGCATAATAATACCGCCCATTTAGAAAAAATGTTAAATAAGTATGGTCCCGGAATTATTTTAATTGATTCTTTGTATAGTACCACTGGCGACATTGCTCCAATTGCCCAAATTGCCAAATTATCACAGCAATACAAATGTATCTATGTAGTTGATGAGTCGCACTCAGTTGGAACTCACGGCTTTAAAGGTTCCGGTTTGGTTAAAGAACTTGGCCTTACTGATCAGGTTGATTTTATAACTTTAAGTCTCGCCAAAGCCTTTGCTGGGAGAGCAGGATTGATTGTTTGTTCAGAAAAATTTGCTGGTTATTTTCCTTATATTTCATATCCAGCCATTTTTAGTTCTGCTTTGCTTAACCACGAAATTGCAGGCCTTAGAGCCACATTGGAAGTAATTAAAGAATCCGACAATTTGAGAGAAGCTTTAAAAACAAAAGCTGCTTACTTACGAAAAGAATTAAAACAAATTGGATATAAGGTTCAAAGCCAGTCCCATATTGTTTCAATTGAGTCTGGTAGTGAAGAAAAAACTGAAATATTAAGAGACGCTCTTGAGGAGCATAATATTTTTGGCTCTGTTTTTTGTTCGCCTGCAACACCGAAAAACAGGGCTTTGATAAGATTTTCAGTTAATAGCAAAATATCTTATGAAGAATTAGATTATATAATCAGATGTTGTAAGGATATTAAAGAGAAAAATATTTTTAGTTAAATTAATGATAGAAAAAATAAAAAGGGAATACGACAGCGTTTTTAAATATGCTCAAAATAACCTGTTTTTAGTTGGTATTCTCGGTGTTTTTGGTTTTCCTCTCTATTATTTCATATGGCAGTATTTATATCCTCAGCAATATGAAAGCTTATCTTTAAGATTATTCTGTGCCGCACTGTTTCTTCCTTGGTTATTCACAAATCAATTACCCGCAAAATTAATCAGGTTCTTCCCTGCATATTTCTTCTTTTCGCTGTTTATTAGCATTCCCTTTTTCTTTACTTACATGCTTTTTGCCAACAATTTTTCTGATGTGTGGTTAACGTCATATTTAGCTTCGATATATCTTGCTGTTTTGCTGATTTATCATTGGTGGTTAATTATTTTGATGTTTTCGTTGGCAATCGCGATCAATCTCTTTTTGCATTCATTTATAGATATTGCACCAATCTCCTTCGAGGGTTTTGATAGTAAATATATACCAGTATATTTATTTGCGATTGTTAGTGGAATTTTGTGTCACAGAACTGAAATAAAAAGTCAGTTTAAGCTAAAAAACATGAAATCTTTTGGTGGTGGAATAGCTCATGAAATGCGTAATCCTCTTAATGCTATAAATCTCTTAACTGCCAGAATCAAAACCTTGATTTTAACCGGTGATACCAATGTTAAAAAAGAGCTTGGGTTTAATGAAATTGAAGAAATTAACAAAAATCTAAATATTATTTTAGGGTGCACAACCAGAGCCTCTGAAGTAATAGATATGATTTTGGCAAATTTAAAAGAGAAAGGCACAAAAGAAAAATTGGAATTTTTATCAACTTCCGATTTGCTCGCTTCAGCAATTCACGAATATGGCTTTGATCATGAATCTCAAAGAGAAAGGGTTATATTAAATACCAAAGAAAGTTTTATCATCAAAGCCAACAAAACCGCCTTCGCTTATGTAATTTTCAATCTGCTTAAAAATGCCTTATATTACATAGGTTCTCACCCGAGCCAATATGTTAAAATTTATTGCAAGGAAGGCTCAAGCGAATCTGATTTTAACCAGGTGATAGTTGAGGATAACGGCCCAGGAATTTCCTCTGATAAAATTAAACATATTTTTGATTCATTTTATACTTCTGGCAAAAAAGAAGGAACCGGACTTGGTTTGGATTTTTGCAAG
>CAZCWN010000088.1:3900-4944 GCA_964502375.1 uncultured Rhizobium sp.
GGTGGTAAGATTGAATGTGAATCTGAGATTAACAAATTCACCAAATTTATTTTGAGTTTCCCGAAAATTACGACAGTTGAGGTAAAAACACTTTTACCCAAAAATATTCTGATCGTTGAAGAAAAAGGGTTTTTAGAAAACTTGGCAATGTTTAAAGAAGAGGTAAAAGATAATTTAAACGTTAATGCTAATTTTGTCAGCACTGAGAAGGAAGCCCTGAGAGAGCTAAGATCAAACTATGATTATGATTTAGTGTTAATTGATGATGAAAATGAAGAAATTGTTGTCAGTGATTTAATACAAAAAATTAGAAAACTTCAGGCAGAAGTTCCGATTTTAATTTATAATGCCAATAAGGAGCAAAAAACAATCTATGCCGAGATTGGCGCGGATGAAGTTATTGTGAAAAATCAAGCCGCTAATATCTACCTCATAAGATCGATAGCCAAATGGAACCTAATAAATAAACTACCCCAAAATATGATTAGCTCTTTAGTTAATCAAAACAATCCTAAGCAAATATTGCTTGCTGAGGATGACCCAGTAAACAGGCTTTTATTGGCAACTGCTTTAAAAAGATCAGGTTTTGAGGTTGAGATCGCATCGAATGGGCAAGAATTGCATGACAAATTTTTTGATAAAAATTTAAATCCTGATTTAGTAATTACGGACGTTAATATGCCGGTAATGAATGGTGATGAAGTCGTAAGAAAAATTAGAAAATCGGGACAAACTAATGCCGAAATTCCAATTATTGTTTATAGTGGAGATGGCGAAAAAGAAAAAATTCACAAATTTTTAAGAAATGGCATTAATGACTTTTTTGTTAAAGGAAGTGACGTTGCTCATCTCACTGACCTTGTAAAATTTTGGACGGCTTAACTATCGCCTAAGGATCACTATATTCTTTCCAAGAAGGCGTTGGTAAAACCATAAAACCAGGCTAATCATCTTAATTTCTTTAAAGTTTCTTAAGTGTTCTATAGCACACTAAACTAACCTTGCATATTTACTTTCAGTTAAAACCAAATCTAATAATTGAAT
>CAZCWN010000089.1:0-4668 GCA_964502375.1 uncultured Rhizobium sp.
ATTCGGTTTCATTTCTGATCGCGAAATGAAATTTTATAACAAAAATGAAATTTTAGTGATCTGCACCGGATGCCAAGGCGAGCCCATGGCGGCAGCGCGCAAAATCGCCACTGATATCCATCCTTCAATTCGTTTTACTAAAGGCGATTTGATGATTTTTTCTTCAAAAATAATTCCGGGAAATGAGAAAAAAATCTTCGAACTTTTCGATGAACTGGCCAAAAAACAAATTGATGTGATGACGGAAAAAGATCATTTCGTTCATGTTTCAGGCCACCCTTCGCAAGATGAATTGCGCGAAATGTATCAATTAGCACGGCCAAAAATCGCCATCCCCGTCCATGGTGAATTTTTGCACACCAAGGCCCACAGCGAAATCGCCCGCGACTGTGGCGTTAGCAAAGTAATACAAATTGAAAATGGGGCGGCAGCGCAAATTGTTTCTGAGAATCCTGCTGATTCCCACATTATTGGCATGGTGAAAACTGGCTATTTGGGCGTTGATGGCAGACAGCTGCTTGATCTAAAAGGTGAAGTGATCCGCGAGCGTAAAAAATTACAATTTGGCGGCGTGGTAATAGTTTCTTTGGCTGTTAATAATTCATTAGAATTTGTATCCCCTCCTCGCATCACCTGTGTTGGTTCTTATGATTTAGAACGTGATCGTGATGCTGAAAATATGATCCACAAAGAATTACAAATTTTTCTAAAAAACAAAGCGCGCGAGCTTGATCTTAGTGGTGGGTTTAGCCTACAGTTTCTAAAGAAAAAAAAGAAAAAGAAAAAATTGCCAACCACAAAAATCACTGAAGAATTAGAAAAAGCCATTCGCTCAAAAATGCTAAAAATTTTCGAAGATTTAATGGGCAAAAGGCCTGCAATTGAGGTTATGATCCATATAGTAGCCTAGCGCGGCCCTTACCACTAAACCTTTCAGGCACTATGCACCGAACATTATATATCAAGCATTAAACAATTATGCCCCAACCAGAATTAAAAATAATTGCCGATCACTTACGTTCTTCCTGTTTCCTAATTGCCGATGGGATAATGCCAAGCAATGAAGGACGAGGCTATGTTTTGCGCCGAATTATGCGCAGAGCAATGCGCCAAATCCACAAGCTTGGCGCCAAACAAGCTACGATGCATAAACTTGTTGCTTCTCTAATCACAGAAATGGGTGATGCCTACCCTGAGCTATCAAGGGCGCGGGCAGTTATTGTTGAAACTCTAAAAAATGAAGAAGAAAAATTTCGTGAAACCCTAGATAAAGGCTTGAAAATTTTAGAAGAAGAAATCAAGAGCACCAAAAAACTCTCCGGCGAAATTGCCTTCAAACTTTATGACACTTACGGTTTCCCGCTTGATTTAACCCAAGATATTCTAAAGGAAAAAAACCTCGAAGTTGATATTGCCGGCTTTAATTCTAAAATGGAAAAACAACGTGAGCGCGCTAGAAAAAACTGGGTTGGATCAGGTGAAGAAAAAGAAGATAAATTATTTTTCGATCTAAAAGAAAAATTCGGCGAAACCAAATTCCTGGGCTATGAAACGCTGCAAACAAAAGCTAAAATTTTGTTTATTTCTCCTGCTCCAAATTCTTTCATAATTCTAAACAAAACCCCATTTTACGCCACTTCCGGCGGGCAGAAAGGCGATGATGGAAAAATATTTTCTGACCAAGGGGAAGTAAAAATTTCTGAAACAAAAAAATTCGCTGGAAATTTATTTGCCCATTTCATTTCAGAATCTGAAGGTGAATTAAAAATTGGTGATGAAGTAATTGCTGAAGTAAATGCCAAAACCCGTCAGATGCGGGGCCGTAATCACTCGGCAACGCATTTAATGCATAAAGCTTTAAAAGAAATTTTAGGCAATTCAGTGTCACAAAAAGGTTCCAATGTTGACGCTGAATATTTCACTTTCGATTTCAATTTTAACCGCGCCATGACCAAAGAAGAAATCACGCGGCTTGAAGATTTGGTCAATTTTTACATCCAACAAAATTCAATTGTCTCAACCGAATTGATGGAGTTGGAAAAGGCTAGAAATTGCGGCGCCGAAGCATTATTTGGCGAAAAATATGATGCTTCAGTTCGCGTTTTATCAATGGGAAAAAAAGAAGATGAAAAACCTTGGTCCATTGAGCTATGCGGTGGTACACATGTTAAAGCCACTGGCGATATCGGGATTTTTAAAGTGATTTCTGAGAATGGTATAGCAGCTGGAATCAGGCGTATCACGGCCAAAAGCAGTTTTGCAGTAATTGAATTTCAACGGCAAAAAGAAAAAGAAAATGAAGCCCTAACTGAAAACTTGCAGCAAGAATTAAAGAAAAAAGACAAAGAAATTGAGCGGTTAAAAAGGCAAATTTTATTCTCGGGATTAGAAAATTTAAAACCCGAAGAAGTCAATGGCCTAAAGCTGGTAAGCAGTGTTTTTGCTGATGCCGACGCCAAAGATATTCGCGAAATTACTAATGAAGTTAAAACAAAAAAATCTTTTCAAAATTCCTGCATTTTTGCTTTCTTCGGCTGTAAGGACGATAAAGTCGCAGTCTGCGTGGCTTTAAGTTCGGATTTAGTTGAAAAATTTGATTCTGCAAAATTAATTACTCCTTTAGTTGAAACCATCGGCGGCAAAGGTGGGGGCGGAAAAAAAGATTTGGCTATGGGAGGTGGAACCAATAAAAATGCTATTTTGCAAGCTATAGAAACTTTGAAAAAAATCCTCGAGAAGTAATATTTATAGCCCTCTCCTCTTCATGATAGCTTACATTTTTCAAATTCAAAAAAACTTACAAATAAATGGTTCGTAAATATTTCGGCACTGATGGCATTCGTGGCACAGCCAATGAATTTCCTATGACAGCAGAAATTGCTTTGAAAGTTGGCATGGCTGTAGGCACGAAATTTACTGATGGTAATCACCGACATCGCGTTGTTATTGGAAAAGATACGCGACTCTCCGGTTATGTTATTGAACCAGCACTTACCTCCGGCCTTGCTGCTGTGGGCATGGATGTGTTTTTGGTGGGCCCAGTGCCCACACCAGCGGTTTCAATGCTTACTCGCTCGATCCGAGCTGATATTGGAATTATGATCTCCGCTTCCCACAATCCTTACTATGACAATGGCATAAAAATTTTCACCCGCGATGGCCATAAACTCAGCGATAAATTAGAAAAAGAAATTGAAGAATTAATAGATGGCGACATCACGCCTCATCTGGCTAAACCAGAAAATTTTGGCCGCGTTAAAAGACTGGATGATGCCAGTAATCGTTATATCGAATTTGTTAAAAATTCTTTTCCAAAAGATAAAAGTCTAAATGGTTTAAAGATTGTTGTCGACTGCGCCAATGGTGCTTCTTACAATATCGCACCAAAAATTTTCTGGGAGCTGGGCGCTGATGTAGTAGAAATCGGCACTGAACCAAATGGTTTCAACATTAATGAGAATTGCGGTTCCACTCACCCTGAAAAACTTTGTCAAAAAGTTTTGGAAGAAAAGGCGGATATTGGAATTGCCTTAGATGGCGACGCTGACCGCCTTTTGATTGTTGATGAAAAAGGCAACGCTATCCATGGCGATCAAGTAATCGCGCTAATCGCGGAGAATTTACATGATGAAGGTAATTTAAAAAAGGATACTGTAGTGATTACCCAAATGTCTAATTTGGCCCTAGAAAATTATCTCAGCTATATCGGTGTTTCCACAATCCGCGCCCAAGTTGGTGATCGTTATGTGTTGGAAGAAATGAAAAAAAATGGCTGTAATTTTGGCGGTGAGCAATCCGGCCATATAGTGCTTTCTGACTATTCTACCACAGGTGACGGCCTCATTGCTGCCCTACAAATTTTATCAGCAATTTGTAAGAGAAAAAAGACAGCAAGCGAGATTTTAAATTTATTTGAGCCCTTCCCTCAGCTTCTAAAAAACACTAAGTTTGATGCGGCCAAAAAAAATCCACTGGAAGAAAAATCGCTACAAGATTTTATTAAAGCAAAAGAAGCAGAGCTAGGCGCTGAAGGCCGCATTCTAGTGCGCAAGTCAGGTACAGAAAATTTAATTCGCGTAATGGTAGAGGGAAAGAATAAGGATCGGATTAATAAAATTGCGGATGAAATTATTGGCAAAATTAACGAATAGCTTAAGCCATCACAATTCCTTAATAATTTTTTTTACTTGCCTGATAGTCTCAGCCTTAGAAACAGTTGCTCGTATAATTATATCAGCGAATTTTTTTCTTTGAAAATTACTGATCTGCCTTGCTGCAATTCGCTCAAATTTTTCTTCCAGATTTTTAATATTAGCAGCAAAATTTTTTGGGTCTGCTTTTTTGGCCCGCGCTAAAAAACGATTCTTTTGTAGCGCTTTTGAGGCCAACACCGCAATAATTTTATCGCATTTATAACCTTGTTTCTCCAGGAGCAGCGGGATATTTAGAACAGCGATTTCCTTCTTATTTTTGCGCGCTTTTTTCAAAAATTCCTGATATTTTTCTCTAACTTTGGGATGGAGAATTTTTTCCAAAATCAGTAATTTTTTCTCATCAAAAAAAACAATTTCTCCTAGAATTTTTCTGTTAATTTTTTGATCAACAAAACTTTCTGGAAAATATAATTTGATCAGCTCAATAGTTGCTTTATCGGATGATAATAATTCG
>CAZCWN010000090.1:0-4664 GCA_964502375.1 uncultured Rhizobium sp.
CAGATCAGATGTTTAATCTTATGGAGCAAGATCTCGTGACGACACTACCTAGAAAAAAGATTACAGGAAATGAAGCCAATTGCTAAAGATTCTATTTTTTCTAAAGCGTTTTTTTATCCGGGGATTTTTTTAATAGATGTTGCGAGTGGCGGTGGAGGTAGTGAAGTAGGATTAGGGCTTTTTGCCGCTGGTGGATCTTTAGTGATCGTTGGTTTGAGTGTTAATCAGATTCTAACGGGTGATTTCTTATACGTTGGAAACTTTAGTAGTGTTGATGGTTGGGACAGGCTCGATAATAAATCAAAGTTTATTTCATTTAATGTTGGCGAAGGAGAAGAAGTATATTTTGGTGATATTTATGTTCATTTAAGAGCAAGAGGTGGTTTTTGGCCATCTAGAAGAGATGGCATTATTGATGTTGATATAGCAAATAATTTGAAGGGTTTTCTCAAAGAATTTCCTGACTATAAGAGCAAAGATATCAAAGTCAGATTGCCAGAATTTGGTTCTTATATAGGAAAATATGGAGCGGGTAATTTTTAGCTGAATTTTTCACCGATAATTTTTTAGCTACTCTATGCAAAGCAGAACTGCTACTGATTGTGTAGAAGGATTTGTGAAGTAGATGCAGAGAAATTACACCAACACCTATAAAATTTGAATACCGTCTGAAGCCTTATGGATCTGAGGCTGAAATGAGTTGGCTCTTCGAAGCATACTTTTCGAACTTTTTCTCCACTGGTCTGAAGCGTTGATATATAAGGTTTGAGGACTTGGTCGTAAATTTCGAGATTTTTCAACCGCTGGAGTAAGAATATCTTTTCGAACTTGGTCTACTTTTTAGTTTTAAGTAAAAAATAGAAAAAACTCTTAAATAAAGCTCAATTTGGTTGAAAATGAGGTTTTATTTGTTAAAGTAGTGTCAAGTTTTTGTGAATTAATTATAAATATAACTCAGATGTCTGAACGTAACAATCCTGATATTAAAGAGCTTAGTATAGTTCTGATAGGAAAATTTAATCCGTCAATTATTCACCCGCAATGGTTAGTTCGTAAAGACTTAATAAGATCTGGTGAAGCAGAGGATGCAAAAATAAAAGTTAATCATCCTGAAATTTCTGATTTTGATTTATCAAGTTGTACGATCCAGGTTACCCATGATAGATTCATGATAAGTTCTACTCAAGAAACTTACTTCAAATCAATGATGGAGCTAATAAAAAATATTTTGGAGCTATTACCAGAATGTCCAGTTTTACAAGCTGGTATTAATTTACATCATCACTATAAATTTGATGATAAAGAACAATACATTAAGTTTGGTCATATAATTGTGCCAAAAGATGATTTGTGGAATAAGATAGTAAAAAATCCTGGTTTAACCAAGGTTACAATAGAATCTGAGAGAGAAGATGGTAAGGACGGTAAAATAGTGACAATGGTTGGAGTGTCTCGAAGAATACAAAAACAGGGAGTAGAAATTCAAGTTAACGATCACTTTGATTTATATAAAAAAGGAGAGGAGGATTTAATAGATGCATCCAGAGCTCTTAAATTGCTATCGGATAAAAATATTATATCCATAACAAATCCGGAGAAAATTATTAATCACATATACGAATATGGTTCAAATACAAAGAATTAAACAAACCTGGGAAGATTCAACTTATTCTGAACCATTAGCGTCACATAAGACAAGATATTATGGAAATAGCCTTGTTAGCGCAATTATCGAAGATACAAGGCAGAATATAGCCTGCTTGGATAATAATACTGTTACTTTGGAGTCTAATAATCAGTTAAAAGAAAACAAAGTTTTTCTAGTTCCTGAAATGGTATACAGTAAAAAGCAAGCCGCGAGTCACGATTTGATTATTGAAGAATGGGAAGGATGCATAAAAGATATCGATGAAACTTCTTTTAAAGCCGACCTGCGCCAAAAAAATTCCAATATTTCTGAAACAATAGAAGCTGATTTTTCAATAAGCGATATTCCGGAAGATGAAAGGCATCTTATAGAGCTAGGTATGATTTTTTATTGGTATATTAGGAAAGAAGTAAAAAGAAGTGGGACTATAAGTAAAGGAGAATCATTGATGTTTAGAAGAATGCCTTCTTGGAAAAATTTTGATCTTAATAAAGCAACTAAAAAATCAGATGAGTTCTTCTCTTATTTATCCTCAAAAACATCTGAATAATCCTCCAGAAAATGATGAGATTGAGCTTTCTTTATTTGGATCCGGTTACGGAGAATCAATTCTAATTCATACAGGTAATAATGAATGGTCTATAATTGATTCCTGTTATTCAAAAGGAATTGATATACCTTCACCTTTATACTACCTAAACGAAATTAATGTTGATTTATATAATGTAAAATCTGTTACCGCTACTCATTGGGATGATGATCACATAAGAGGTTTGAGTACAATTGTTGAAAAGTGTACTAACTCAAAATTTATTATATCTGCAGCTATTAATGATCCCAAATTTGTAAAACTAGTAGTAGATTCTCCTCTTTCTCAAGCTATATCTCTTGGGCAACAATCAAAAACGGGAATCACTGAATTTAATCTTATATATAACACTCTAAAAAATAGCGGAAGAAGGCCAGACTATGCAATTAAGGGTACAATAATTTGGAATTCCCAGAAAAGTAATCATGACGCTAAAATAATTTCTTTATCTCCGCATCCAGAGGTGTTCGATAAGGCTATAAAATCAATTATATCGCAAATTCCATCAGGTAATAGCTCAATAGGAAGTATAAAACCTCCAAAGACTAATTATACATCTATTGTGCTATGGGTTAATATAGGAAAAGATAGGTTGTTGCTTGGTGCTGATATGGAAGAAAGTTCTGAATATAAGGGTTGGACATTATTATTGGAAGATAAGTCATTAATAGACAAAAAAGCTCAAGTTTATAAAGTTGCACATCATGGGTCTGAAACTGGAGATCACGATAAAATATGGTCAGATTTACTAGAAGTTAATCCTATTTGTGTAATAGCTCCATGGAAAGGAAATAGATTACCTTCTCAAGGTGATATAGATAGAATTAAGCAGTCATCAAATGAAATTTATATATCCCACTACTCAGAAGATAGAAAAGTTAAATCTGACAAAAAAGTGGTTAAAAGATTGCTGGAATCAAAAAAAGCAAGATACCTATTCCCTGAATTTAGTATGATACGATTAAGAAAAAAAATCGGGAATTCAAAATGGAAGATAGAATGTTTTGGTAATGCTGAAAAAATAATCTAGGTTCGAAACAAAAACCGCCTACCGGTTTAGTTTTCGAAAAATCAATCCTTGAAAATACTAGTCGCCAAGTGGGGGTTGGTTAAATACCAGTTGAAAATAGATTGAGTTCGAACTTTTGAATGCTAGGCGGTTAAAAAAGTTCGATAAAAACTTGGGAAGCCTTATATTACTTGATTGCAACGCAGTTTGTCTCCAAATCTCCGCTACCACTTGGTTTTGATGAAGTCAGTAAAATCAATGGTTCAAAGCATTTCTCTTCAAAAAAAAGATCTAAAAATTCTCTATCGTGTGATTTTTTAAGAGTAAATTTTAGCTTCTAAATCACTTTGCTAAGATCTCTAAAAAAAATGATGAGAAACTTTTGAGGAGCGTTGATTTTATTGGCTGCGAAGCACCGTAAGAGGTGAGAGAGGAGAAACTTTGAATTTTTGCGCCCAAGCCTGTCTGGAGCCTTGCGGCTGTAAGGCTGAACCTATGTGGCTCCGCGTTGTGTACGTGTTACGAACTGAGAGGTATGATGAGGTGATGAATTTTGGTAAGTATCAAGAGCTAATAGATATATAAATAAATTACTTTTTTTTGTAGAAAAAATTTTATAACTACAATCCGTAAATTTCTGTTTTTAATTTTTAAGCAAAAAGCACATGCCTCCGAAAGAAAGAAAAAAGAAGGTCAGAATCGACAAAAATGCCCCAATTGATGTTGATGGAACAATGTTGGGTATAGGGAAAATGGGATTGCATGATGTTGAGGTCCAACAAGAAGAACAAAAAGTTGAGATCCAACAGGAAGAACAAAAAAAAGCAGCATATCCAGCTCATTGGTCTGAAGATTCTGGTGATGAAAGTTATGATCAAATAAAAACAACTCAAAGACGTTATTTTAGTGTTTATGGCGGCCATAGAAATGATAGGTTTTATATTCCTCCGTCTCATCACAGAGAAGATATAGAGCAAGGTGATCATGTTATTGCCCTGAATTTAAATCGTTATATTATTACAGCTCTTGAAGGCGAAAATATAAAAACTCTTCCTGAAAGATTTGCTCAGGTTGCAACATCAATTTTGCCTGAGAAATCCACGGAAATAGTAGCGATTACAGATGCTCTATCAAAGCACATACATGAAAGTAGAGTTGTTCGGAAGGATACAACAGCAGGTATTGGCGATGTGCGTAACAGAGCCGATAATTCTCCAGCTAATCAGCGAGTAGATGGGATAAAAAGCAGATTCACCGAAGCTGATAAATATGATATTCACAGAGCGATTGAAGATGTGGCTAGTAGATTTATATCAATGCTTGACGAGGAAAATTCTTTTGCAAAAGCAAGAAATGCTAATTCTAAAATAACCCCAGTCTCGCTTAAGCCCTTTCAATCCGATTCAGTCCAATCTTGG
>CAZCWN010000091.1:0-4631 GCA_964502375.1 uncultured Rhizobium sp.
CACCAACCTTGCCATAATACCTCCTGTAAAATTAGACAGGAATCAAGTATTCGCTGGGTTGAAATGATCAAGAGGTTTTGAGACAGGCTCTAAGCTAAGAGCACCACAGATCTGCTTAAACAAGGACTGCATCTTATCACTAAAGTCAGACAAAATATGAAGCCAAAACCGATCTCTGAAACCAATAAACTTTTACTTAAAAAACGGGGAATAGTTGGCCAACTAAAAGCTTTTAGGCATCTCGTTCACACTAAATACCGATCGAAAATAAACTACTTCACCAATATTCTTTTTTCACTTCTTGCTTACATGCTAAACCCAGAATCCGCCTGAACCGAATTGAAATGGCTTAAGCGAGACTGGGGTTGTTTTTATGTTTGTCGCTGCGGGTGTATTTTTGAGAAAAGTGAATGTCGAAGAAAAAGCTATTCCTGCTTCAAAGCTAGAAAATCAGAGCTTTCTCAAGCCTAAACGGTCCGCTTGAGGCACAGGGAATCCTACAAAATCGTAGCGGCGAAGTTATTAAAACTTTTACCGTTAAAATGATCGGCTCGTGGAAAGGAAATGACGGAGTTTTAAAAGAAGATTTTGTTTTTTCTGACGGCAAAACTGACCAAAGAACTTGGGAAATTAAAGTTTTGGACGATAACAACTTCACTGCCAAAGCTCATGATAGTGTAGGCATCGCTAAAGGTCAGCAATATGGCAATGCCATGAAAATGAATTACGTTTTAAAGTTCGATGTTGATGGTAAAAAATACGATATGTCGCTGATTGATTGGATTTATCTCATTGACGAAAAAACTGCCCTCAACGTTTCCAAAATGACTAAATTCGGCTTTCGTGTTGGTATTTTAACCATCTCATTTAGGAAGTTATAGGCTTTTTCTAAGCGCCAAAGCATAAGCATCAAGGCATCTCTTGCGAGCAAAAGCATGATCAACAATCGGTTTGGGATAAGATTTTGACTCGAATTCCGGAACCCATTTTTTGATGTAAATTTTCTCCGGATCGAATCTTTTCGCCTGGTTATCAGGGTTAAAAATTCTAAAATATGGTGCGCCGTCGCAACCACTTCCAACCACCCATTGCCAGCCGCCAACATTACTTGCCAGGTCGTAATCTAAAAGTTTTTCAGCGAAATATTTTTCACCGAAGCGCCAATCAATCAGTAGGTGCTTGCTCAAGAAACTTGCGGTAATCATGCGTAGGCGATTATGCATGAAGCCAGTTTCATTTAACTCACGCATTCCAGCATCAACGATCGGATAACCTGTTCTTCCTTCGCGCCAAGCCCTGAAGTCATTTTCATCATTATTCCAAGCAATCTGGTCATATTTCAGCTTGAAGGCTTGAGTTGCTGAATGGGGAAAATGGTGAATGATCATCTGGTAAAAATCGCGCCAGATCAGCTCATTAAGCCATTGCTGGCTTTGGCTTAGAATAGCGATATTGCAGAGTTGGCGAATGCTTACTGTGCCAAATCTCAAATGAAGGCTTAAGCGACTTGTACTTCTAACGCCAGGGATGTCGCGGTTCTGGTCATATTTTTCGATGATTTTTAGATCAGGGGTACGTTCAGGAAAGTGTTGAAATTCGAAGTCTTCAAAGCCGATTTGTGCTAGGCTTGGAAGCTTGAATGGCGAGCATTTGAGAAAATTATTCTGATATTTTTGGCTCGGATAGGATTTAAGAAAAAGCTCATTAACCAGGTTTTTCCATTTTTTGCTGTAGGGTGTAAAGACAGTGTAAGGTTTACCGTCATCTTTGGTTACTTCGTCTTTTTCAAAAATTACCTGATCTTTGCGGGCTTTAAATTCAATGCCGCAGCTTTGTAAAAAATCGTAAATTTCTTTGTCGCGCTCTTTGGCGTAAGGCTCGTAATCGCGATTGGCGTAGACCAATTTTACGTCATATTTTTCGAGCAAAGTTTTGTAGGCTTCGATCGGCGTTGCATGAAACACCTCAAGCGAGGAGCCAATTTTTTCGAGTTCATTTTTTAGCTGAACAATTTCACGATGAATAAACAAAACCCGCGCGTCCTTCTTATTGCTGAGTTGGTCAAGAATTTTGCGATCAAAAATAAAAATCGGCAAAACCGGAAATCCTGATTTCAAAGATGCCCAAAGCGCCGAATTGTCAAAAAGCCGTAGATCGCGACGAAGCCAAAAAATTGCGATTGGTAGTTTTGAGCTTATAAACACTTGGTTAAAGACTGGTTTATTGCCGCTCTCAATTCTGAGCATTTGAACTTATAACCACTTTCCAAAAGAACTCGCGGAAAAACTTTTTGTCCGTTGAGCAAAAGTTCGTCCGCCATCTCGCCGTAAATCAATTTCATCAAAAGAGCTGGAATGGCGAATAAACAAGGGCGATTCAGCGATGATGCGAGCTGTTTAGAAAATTCGAGATTAGTTACGCTCGATTCGAAGCAAAGGTTAACTGCGCCGCAAATGTTTGAGTTGTTGATGATATGAAGAATGGCGCCAACCACGTCTTGTAAATGAATCCAACTGATTGTTTGATTGCCTGAGCCGATTTTGCCGCCAAGACCAAGTTGAAATGGGGGTAACATTTTTTTAATGATTCCGCCATTTTGCCCAATAACCACGCCGGTTCGCAATATTACCAAACGAGTTTTACTTTCAGCTTTTTTTGCTGCCTCTTCCCAGGCAAAACAAACTTTCTGAGAAAAAAGGTTTTGTTTGGTTGGCAAAGTTTTTTCCTGAAAAATTTGTGTTGGCGAAGTGCCGTAATAACCAATTGCCGAACCGCTGATGAAAAGCTTTGGAGGGTTATTGGAGTTGATGATTTTTTCCGCCAACTTTTGCGTAATTACAACTCTGCTGTCGTAAATTTCCTTTTTCTTTTTCCGACTCCAGCGACACGAAATGGGCTCGCCGCAAAGGTTGACGATGATGTCGTAATCAAATTCTTTTTGATCAAGATTTTTGATGTAGCTGATTTTGCCTTGGTTCGCAAGGTTAGATCTACGAGTTAGAATGGTGATTTCGTAACCTTCTTTTAGTAACTCTTCGCTAAGTTTAGAGCCGATAAAACCCGTTCCGCCGGTAAGTAAAATTTTTTTCTCGTTCATCATTTTCTGAGATTAAACTGATAACCAATCGCCAGACTAAAAGAAAATTGTCGATTTTGACCTCTTTCACGAATCAGTGGCGAGCTTTTCAGCTCTTTGCCCAGGAAGTCATAGCCGGCAAAATTAATCAACATTATTTTACGGTTTAACTGCATCCTTACCTGATAACCAATGCCATAAGGAACTATTCCTGAAGCGTGTTTATATTCCCCCAAACCTGTCTTTGTCGACTGCTCAGAATTTATTCCGTAGTAAGTTGTGATAAATGAAGAGCTGGCGTAAGTTACTCTAGGACCAAAGCTGTAATATAAAGGTCCAAGACGATTATTGTAGAATAGGTTGATGTCCGATATTAAACCCTCATGTCCGCCCAATCCTTTTCTAAATTCACCGCGAAGCCTGAATTTATTGGCCTGATACTCGCCAAAAAATCCAGTTTCGATTGCCGCATTAACCTCACCCATTCCTTTAAGTGCCGAGCTGCCGCCGCTGATTTGAAAAGGCGAGCCCCATTTTCTTCGTTGCGACTAAAACGAATTTTTGCTAATGGTCCAAATTTTATCTGATCAGAAAGTTTTAGATTATAGCCAATGCCTTCAGGAATTGAGGCGAATAAGCGATCTTCGTATTTTACTCGCAGGCCAGGAAATAATGACAATGCATAATCTTTTGAGCCAGAAAAAGCAGGAGAATAAATCAGCGCCGCTACGATAGAGAAGCTACAACCTTGGTTTTGCGGCGGCTGAAATTTTTTTCTTCTGCGAAAACCTTGTTTGATGCAAGGGTTAGAGTGATGAACAAAGCGACAAAACTTTTATTCATGAAAGCTCAATAATTTTTTTGTTAAAGAAATTGAGCTTAGCCATACATCTTCGATTCTTGAGTTCGAAGACTAATCGCTGGTCGCAGCGAGCCGGGCTTCAAATCAAAAAAGGTTTTTCGTTTTTTGCTGGATTTTTGACCAAAGCATAGCGCCAACGATGAAGCGCAAGATGATCGGCTTTGGCGTAAGGAATGCCGGTGATTTTATTGAAATTTTTGTCAAAATTTCCTGAATTTCGCTTAAATCGCCTTCAAGATTTTCTTTGGTCCACGAACTTTGCTGTGAAGAACGAAGCAGCTATTTTGCTGATTGCGACCCGGCTTGCTTGAGTTAAAACTAATCAGTTTGATCGGATTGAGATTGCTTAAGCGTTATTGGGGTTAAAACTAATAAAAGCAGTGAATTAATTTACTATAATATCAAACACCAGGTCAGAAATGAGTATCCTTATAAATTTTTTGTAGTGAGGGTTTAAGTTTGTCTGTTAAGCTATTTGTTATTTGCTTTTCTTTCACTAGCACCTAACTAATTCAAAAGTAGCTTTTAGTTACCAAGCTAAATTTCTTCTAAATTATAAGACTTTTAGAAAGCCGGGAGCCACCACCACGAAAACCCTGCGTGTTGACAGCCTATTTCCTGTGAAGGTGTTTTAAGCATAACTCCCGACAAAGTGTATGGTTTCTTAAGAAAGAAGTTTTGGCAAGATTATTT
>CAZCWN010000092.1:0-4549 GCA_964502375.1 uncultured Rhizobium sp.
CAAGCACCAAGATCAGCCGGTTCCTTTCCAAGGAGATCATAAGCCATTATATAAAGCATTGCAGCTTCTACAATTGACTCAACACTATATTCACGAAACAAATTATCTGCCCATGATATAATGTTATCTATGTAATGCATGACAATGGTCTTTTGATAGGCAATCGGGCGCAAAGCGGCAATAGCATTGGGATCAAAAGGGTCGTTATGATACTGATACAGTTGGGATTGATCATTAGCATCTGAATTAATCTGATCTGCTCCGCTCTGCCCTAACTCAATTTGCAAGGTTGGATTGTTAAAGCTGCGCAACCCTAAAAAGCGCCAATATTTATCATTATGATCTTTATCTTCTATATTAAGCTCCCAATTATCCTGGCTGATGGTTGGATTAAAAATATATTCATACCATGACCTGGCAGCTTCAAACTGTTGTTGAGTTTGTAGAGAATTAGCGATTAAAAAAGGCGCAAAGAAAAAGATTTCCCAATAATATTCGCTCATTGCTGCCTTTGAAGTGAAGTCAATATTATCACTAGGCCAATTAGCAACTGGAACGTAATCAGGATTAGGATTTAAATAGCTAAAAGGAATTTCCGCTGTCTGCTGGGAATCGATCGTAAATAATGAATCAACACCTTGGGTAAACAAAGTTTGTGATAGCTGAGTAACCGCAGTACTGTTGAGACGAAAACAGTTACTAAGAAAATGATCCTGGTTATTGTAAAATATATTTAAAAACTCAATTCCATTACTGCTCAAAAATAAAGCATTAGGTTGATTTAAGACATGTAGCACATCATAATTTTCAAGCGAACCAAAGGAGGTTTGAAGCATTGTTGCGTAATTGCCAACTTCTTTGAGTTCAAAATCTTGAGTTATTTGTTCAAAGCTATTTTTATATAGCATGGAAATCTCTTCATTACTTAAGGCACGTTCGTAAAGCAACACTTCTTGCATATACCCGTTCCAATTAGGTTGTTGGTAGTGCCTGCCGATCACAACGCTTCTAACAAATGTTGCATGTTTGAACTTATCATCGAATGAGTAGATAAAGAAGGATTGGCCATCTATAAATACTTCTACTCCTTTTACCGTGCATCGCAGGGTAACTTGATGCCAGTTCTCCAAACTTAAATTATCAGGGATTGGAGGAGATAGGAGAGGAGTGTTTTTAGATTTCTTGTAATCATATGAAGATTCCAATATGCCTTCTGGTTCAAATGGTAGGAACTCGAATTTTCTATCACTCCTCACACTAATATAGATGGATGTAGTTTGCTCGTTATACATGTATGGTGATACTAAATTCAGCAAATGAGCCACATTATCTCCCTCTGGGTAAGAATTTAATTTTAACCACGTTGTAAAGGTACAACCTTTTTCAACAAAATCCCAAGAAGTGTAAAACCTATTACTATTACTAGAGAAATTAAGCCAATATGTGTATCCACCACAAAGTGACTTGTCCTGATAGCGAAAATCACCCCCCATGTATTTGATATATGCGGTACAGCCTTTTTGCAATATCCCCTGGTTCCAGTTTAATAAGTTTGTGTAGTTCTCGTCCACAACACTACTTCCATCCTTTTGATAAGGAATCATCAAAGTCTGGTTGCTGGCGAAATAAACTGGATATAGTTGGTTCCAGTAAGGATTAGTTGAGGCATTAAGATCTTCTCCTGGCTTCAATTTAATTGGGTCGCCAAAAGTCTGCGCTACTTTCCATTGGCCGCTTAGATTAAGGTAGGAAAACTTGATTAGTGCACTATGTTCTTTGGTAGTGGTATTGTTGTCATTATTACTTCCAGTTTGGTTTTGTTCCACCCAAAAAATATACCATTTTCCAAAAGCAAAGGTGGGTTGCACCAGGCCTATTGCCTGTATCTGGGTTTCAATTTTTTTCCAAGCTCCCCATTCAATTGGTATGTCAGAATTTTGGCCAGAAGGATCTTTGCCGAAAGTAGCAATAGAATAATAATAAGTATAAGGTTGGCTTTTAGTACGTCCAAGAAAGAAAAATTCTTTAGTTGATTCGATGGCACTCGGAGATACCTTATCTCTCGCAGCCGAACCAACTATTTTCAGATCGGCAATTTCAGAAAAGCTATCGACATATTTTTGGAATGAATTTTCAATATTATCCAAATCTTTCAACTCGGACTGTTGTAAATCGCTTTCCAATTCGCCAAAAATAGGAGTTTTCTTCTTTCTTAATTCCGGTTCTATATAATTCTCAGGGAATAAAAATACCTCACGGTTGGCTTCCCATATGCGGTAGCGTTCAATCCAATCCCACCATTCATCCAACTCACTATGAACAATAACTCCTGGTTCGAGGTGATTGCGGCAACGGTGCAAATAAAGCTGAATTGAAGAAATTGCCTCAGAAACGTAAGATGTTTCTATTTCTCCACTTGCTTCTACATCGATTAATAAATAATCATATAGATCCCTTGGTGTTTTAACCGGTATCCCTTTGTTGACTAAATTATATATTACCAGATCTAGCAGCGCGGTTCTTTTCTTTTCCTCAATCAGGCCTTTAATTTGTTCTAAAACATCACTTTGATCTTGATATTTTTTAACCAATCCGCCCCAAATTGAATTTGCTACATCTGAACAGCTAGTATAATCATTATTCTGAGCAAGTTGGTAAATTTCCCATAAAATAGTAACGTCCAAATTAAGTTTCTGACTCAACAAGAACCATTGGTTTAACTGCTCAATGCCAGCTACTGTACCCCATGTAGAACTATAGGCTGTATTTTTATTAATGTTATCATTCAGCCATAAATTTTTAATCAAGAAAGTGATTTGCCTTTCTTCCCAGCTCGTTATCGTTGAAAGTTTCTCTGCAGTTGCATCTGGGTCATTATTAGAGATTGGATTTTCCTTCACCCAGTTCATATAACCAATCCAGTAATTCTGATTATCTTGAAAATCCTGAGTCAAGGCTTTGAATTGACCTAATGTTTTTAAATCAAGCAAATTGAATTGTGATACAACGCCTTTTGGAGCACCTTTTTTATATGAGATTCCATAACCTTCAGGGTAATAGCGAATATTATCCAATTCTGCCGCTGAGAGTAACAACTTACGAGCCAAAAATGCATATTGCTGAAGTATATGTATACGAGTAGCTACTATATCAGTTTCTGTGGTAGCATTGATTAAAGATTTCAACAATGGCACAGAAGCAAAGTAGTTATTTCCTAATATGCTCTTTTGGGCTTGATCCGAAGTTAAATCCCCAACGCTAAGGCCTTGCCATACAATTAAAGTAGAAAGCTCTTCCGCAGAAGAATTGAGTAATCCCGACAGATGCTTATTTAGAGTTGATTGCTGAGAGTCATAACAATGATTTATGGTGGCAGTAATTAAATCTAAGATATTAGATTTTAGTTCTGAAAGAGGGTCAGAGTCAGAGTCAGGATTAGGGTTAGGGAATAGGTTATTTGCTATTGTAGTTTTAAAGTCCTCGTCATCTTTACTAATTGGTTTATTCACAATGCCAAGCTCGTCAAAAAATGAGGCTTTGACTAAACTTTGCCAGACATTCTCCTCCAAATCATGCCAATACATGTCTACCAAGAAATCATGCTTAGTAGATGCTAAAAAGTTAGCGCTGGTTAGAGCATTTTCTTTTTTCAACGCATCACCAAGAAGATTAGTTATTTTGCTAGCTAAATCTATAAAGTTAGAATTTTTGTCGATGGAAGTTCTACTATTTTTTGGGAAAATGGTCTTCAGTATAGTATTAATTGCCTTAGTATCCGGAATTTTTTTAACAATATATGTTGTGCCATCAATATATTTTCCTGAGATCAAGGCATTGTATACTGAACTTACAGCGTCATCGCTATATTCCGGCTGACGCAGAGTTGAACTTAAAGCATTTTGAAAATAGCTCTGGGTTAACAGTACAGGATTTATCGCCTGTATAAAAGTAGAAAGGAAATTTTGCAGCGCCTCAGATCCAATAATCTGATTCTGAATTGAGATATCATTACTTGAGCCAGTTAAGATATACTGCAAATCATAAGTAGAAAACGTAGAATTTGTTAAATACTGAGCATAATTGGCCAGCCATCTATAAACTGAATAAATATCAACTTTTGTATCACTTCCTCCCAAAAGCCGTTTTAGGCCATCTTCTATAGCACCTGGTAAGCTTAAAGCAGTCAAAGCACTATTAATAGAAAGAGAAACTAAGGACGGTAATTTTGAAACCCGATATAATACTGAAAGATTGGATAAAGTTAAATCCAACTCCCCATCGCTTTTACCTTGGGCCTGCAACATGCCCTTGGCAGTTGCTATTAAATCATTCACACTAATTCCTAGGGCAGAAGTAAGTGCTGATTGAATTTGCAGTTGTTTAGTTCTTTCATCTTTAGTTTCATCTCCTTTATCGTCAGTTTCATTTTTAATAGCATCAAATCCCGGTACTTTCCAGGTAAGATTATATTGCTTTTCTCCCTTTTCTGTATTGCTCCACTTTGGAGGGTTGGGTACGTTACTATTATTGTAAATCTGGTTAAATAATA
>CAZCWN010000093.1:0-4533 GCA_964502375.1 uncultured Rhizobium sp.
ATTATAGCCTTCGTTTGTTTGGCTATTGGGTTGTGAGTTTTAAGACAGGCTCTAGTTACTGGCCAGATCTTAATTTTTCTCAAGAGGCCAGAATTTATTGCTCAGGCCATTGCTAAAGCTTCATTACAACCAGTTGAAGAACGACTCTCTGAAGCTGCTATTATCAACTCTTTCAAGCAAATCGAAAAAGTCTAGAATGAATTATTTCCCATCGAACAAGCGAGGATTATGAGCCTTCTAATCAAAGACATTACGGTTAATCCCGATGGGTTAAATGTGCGGGTTTTTAAGAATGGCTTAAATTTATTAGCAAACGAACTTATTAACTAACCATGAGGCAAAGTATTAAACAGAGCTGGAGCACAGATGAAATCATACGCACCAGATTAGATATCAGAGATGAGGGCGAAGAAACTATAGAAATCTTCGTTCCTCTAGAAATCAAAAAACGTGGCGGAACGGCAATGGTGATTATGCCAAGGAAGAGTCAAAGAGGTGCAAAGCTCAGCGATGAGAATGAGCTCAACACCAGCAGCGCAGAATCAAAATATTTCGACGAAAGGATAATCAAAACCCTCGCTAAAGCCTATAAATGGAAGGTGATGTTAGAAGAAGAGCAAGTATCATCACTTGCTGAAATTGCTGAGAAAGAAGCAGTCAATACCTCCTATGTCAGCAAGATTTTTGATCTTAATTTCCTCTCGCCAAAAATCATCGATCACCTTCTAAATGGAATTCAGCCTAGGACGCTGAGGTTAAAGGATATTGTTGGGCAGGAGATCCCTTACTCTTGGGGGGAACAAGAGGAGAGGTGGGGTTTTAGACCATGTTACCTTTAACCAGGGTAAACCCTAAATCTGCCTGAATCGGGTCGAGAGGGCTTAAGCGAGACTGGGGTTAATTTTAGTGATAAGATGAAGAAGTTCTTGTTTAAGCAGCGAAAATGCTGAGAAGGCCTAAGCGTTTAATTTATAAGGTTGCCTCCAAATAGCGGAGAAGAAATGATAGCCAAGAGGAAAATTTTATGGCGAGGGCGCATATCCCTAATTGCGAACTTTTATCTGTTTTTTGAATACTTAGTATTTACAAGATCAAGATAATTTGCATAGCAGAGATCCACACTTTGAGACTTCTTTTGAGCTTTTTTTTGCCATTTTACATAAGTGATCATCAATATTTTCTATGCTAGAAGGAAGTATGCTTTGTGAACATATTAGTATAAATCCTTCACTTTTTTGCCGAGTATCTTAATCATTGTTCTTCCCGCCCAATATTTCCTTGGTAAGGCATAATTTAAATATAGCTTCGATATGAGATTATCTTTGAGATTTATTTTGCCGCTATTTTTGGTGTTAGGTATCATTGCTTATATGATCGTTCCACTTGTGGATAGCCTGACTTTGAAATGGTTTTCCAGAGATTTGGAAATAAGAACTAAGCTCATAAGAAATAGTGTTCAGGGCACCCTAAGTGAATATTTGCAGAAAAATTCCGGTGATAAAATTACCGGCTTATTTAACCACATGATTAAAGATGAAAGGCTGTATGCACTTGGATTTTGCAGCTCTTCCGGCAAGTTGCTTTATAAAAGCCAGACATTTCCTCCCGAAGTAAATTGTAAGAACCTTTCCAACGAAGCAGAAAAAGCAGATGCTGAAATAATATCTTACCCTCAAGGCCAAATTCATGTTTCTTACCAGCCAATTCAGAAGCAAAGCGTAGTGCTTGGTTATATGGTTCTAGTTCACGATATGAGCTTTATCCAAAAAAGGAGTGACTACACTAAGAAATATATTTTTTACCTGTTCCTTATATTGGCAATTATTGTTTCCTTATTAACCGTCGTTATTGCTCAGCTTAGCTGGCGAGGCTGGCTTAGCGGGATTAGATCAATCATTAAAGGAGAAGGGTTTCTCAGACCATTTGCGCAATTAACTATTCCTGAATTAAGGCCGGTAGCAAAGGATATCGTAAGGTTGGTAAGGGAACTGGAAGCTGATCGTAAAGCGCGAGATGAGGGGCAAATCACCTGGAATCCAAAAGCGTTAAAAGATATTCTTAATAAAGAACTCGCTGGAGATGAAGTGTTAATTGTATCCAATCGCGAACCTTATATCCATGCTAGGAAAGAAGGAGAAATAGAAGTGCAATTTCCAGCCAGCGGCTTGGTAACTGCCCTTGAGCCAGTGATGCGTGCTTGTTCAGGAACATGGATTGCTCATGGTAGTGGCAGTGCAGATTGCGAAGTTGTGGATGAAATGGATCACGTAAAAGTTCCGCCGGATAACCCTTTATACCAAATCAGACGTATCTGGCTTACTAAAGAAGAAGAACGTGGTTATTATTATGGCTTTTCAAATGAAGGCCTTTGGCCGCTTTGCCACATTGTCCACACTAGGCCAATATTTCGCACAGAGGATTGGAAGCAATATGTTGCCGTTAATCAAAAATTTGCCAATGCAGTTATTGAAGAGGCAAAAACTGAAGACCCGGTAATTTTAGTGCAGGACTATCACCTAGCTTTATTGCCCCAGATGGTTAGAAAAGAATTACCAAATGCAACTATCATAACTTTTTGGCATATTCCTTGGCCTAATCCTGAAGTATTCGGAATTTGTCCTTGGCGTGATGAATTATTAGCCGGCTTGCTAGGAAGCAGCATCATTGGCTTCCATACCAGATTTCATTGCAATAATTTCATTGATACTGTCGACCGCTTTATTGAAAGCCGGATTGATCGGGAAACCTCCACCATTTCATATGGCGGCAAATTAACAGCTATAAACCATTATCCGATCTCGATTGAGTGGCCGTCCAGATGGATAAACTCCCAAAAGTCCGTAAAACAATGCAGAGAGCAAGTTAGAATCCATAACAATCTTCCGGCAAATATAAAAATAGGGATTGGGGTTGAAAGGCTTGATTATACTAAGGGGATTATAGAAAGGTTCTTGGCGGTAGAGCGCTTTTTAGAGCTTTATCCAGAATGGATTAAAAAATTTACTTTTATTCAAATTGCTGCTCCCAGCAGATCTAATATTGAGCAATATCAATCCTTTGAATCAGAGGTTAGAGCCACTGCAAGGCGTATTAATTCTAGATTTTCTAAAGATGGTTACGAGCCAATTTGTTTAAAAATTGAGCAGCATGAGCCGTCAAAAGTTCATGAATATTTTCGGGCTTCAGATTTTTGTGTTGTAAGCAGTCTTCACGACGGAATGAATTTGGTAGCCAAAGAATTTATTTCAGCGAGAGATGATGAAAGAGGCGTGTTAATTTTGAGCCAATTTGCTGGTGCCTCAAAAGAATTACCTCAATCTTTAATAGTTAATCCATACAACATTGATCAATGTGCTTATGCTATAAAAATGGCGCTTGAAATGCCGGAAAATGAACAGCGTGACCGTATGAGAAGCATGCGCGGATTTATTTCGGAATTTAATGTTTATCGTTGGGCTGGAAGGATGCTGATCGACGCTGGCAGGATAAGACAACATAATAAATTTTTAGGAAAATTTGGTAATTCAGATTTAAATTCCAAACCAACAACAGAGTGATGATATATTTATTTTCAGATGAGGGATTAAAACTTTTAGAGTCTCTATGCCGTAAAAAAACATTATTCGCTTTTGATTTTGATGGTACGCTTGCGGCAATAGTGGCTGACCCGGGGCGGGCACAGCTAAATAAAACCACAATATCATTACTTAAACAATTGGGGGAACTTGCACCTTTAGGAATTATTTCTGGACGCAGCTTGCCTGATTTAAAATCCAGGCTTCCTTCATTTAACGGCTATCTAATTGGCAATCATGGCCTGGAAAGTTCTGAACAACACCAACGACAAAAAGATTTTTATGAAATTTGCAATAAGTGGAAACAGCAATTGCAGAGTTACCTTAATGAACTAAATGGGGTAGAAATTGAAGACAAAAATTATTCTTTAACTATTCATTATCGTAAATCACCTCAAGCACGGTTGGCAAAAAGCATTATCCTGTATTGTGTAAATAAATTGTGCCCCCTTCCTCATATTATAGCCGGAAAATATGTAATAAATCTTATACCAGATAAAGCCCCCCTTAAGGGAGAGGCATTATTGAAATTACTAGGGGAGTCAGGTGCCAAGGCAGCTTTTTATATAGGAGATGATGATACAGACGAAGCTATTTTTACCTTATGCAATACAAAAATTTTTACTGTCCGAGTAGGGATAAAACAAAAATCTCAAGCCAAATTTTACCTTCACCGCCAAACTCAAATTAATTTGTTACTGAAAACAATAATTTCCTTCGTAGAGCTTAAAGGTTGTAGCTAGCGCATGTTTTTAATTTCTTCAGCTTCTTCATAAATTTTTGCCCTAATGAATTTACCGCATTAGTAATAACCCCCGTCTCGCATAAGCCAATCCCCAAGATTCTTAGCCTAACTATGTTTCTTCTTCATAAATTTCTTCCTCAAAATAGAGTTTTAAATGGCTAGATACTGTCGTCACGAGTTGTAATTTTATTTAACTGAATTATGATCTCTATT
>CAZCWN010000094.1:0-4518 GCA_964502375.1 uncultured Rhizobium sp.
TGAGATTTTTTTGGTTAATTTTCTTGGGAAGTTAGATTTGCGACAGGCTCATTATAGTTTTTACGCCCAATAGCTATTTCAAAAAACTCTCTACCACGTCTTGGATTACTAATTTTTGTGGTCTCAGGATATTTGGATCCGGCTGCAATCAAGTTATCAATGATTTGAAGACAATCTCTAATTTTAGTCGTCTGCCTTAAGGAAAAAAGGCGATCCCACGCATGATGCAAAAAAGGAAGCCCAGTTGTTGGAGCCAAGGCGTTAACATCAATTGTGCCGCCTGTCAGAATATTTTGCACAGCTCTAATATTCGAATTATTAATTGCCGCTTCTAATTCCGTTGAGCCACGCTGTATCGGGCCTGACATAGCCATTTCTTCTTTCAATATTTCTTCAAAATTTTCATATTTTGTGGCCTGGTCAATTTCTTCCTTTGTCGTATTTTTTCTTTTCTTTCTGCGTTTTTTAATTTTTTTAACTTCTGCTTCTTCAGGGTTTTTTTGCTCTTGCTCATTAATTTCTTTAATAATGCCAGATGGCTGAATATCTAATTTTTGGGTCTTTAATAAAGAATATATGCTCTGAGGGCAAAATTCGCTGAATAAGGTTATTTCATCATCTGCAAAAAGGCCTTGGCTTTCGTTAAATTCACGGTGGAATAAATCAGCTTGCAAAAGGGCCTGCGCAATTTCAGAAGTATAGGGAGAATTGGCTTTTACTAGTTCAGTCTTTGCCCGCTCGATTATCTCATGCATCTCAGCAAACATATTGGCCCTAGCTAAACTGTAAATAAAGCCAGCAAATTGCTCTGTCTGGATATTAGCGTTTACCTTATCAGCCAATCCCTTAAAGGGATTTACAAAAATTTCATCATTAGCATTATAGCCCAGTTCAGAGAAGCTGAGTAACAAAATGAAAGCCTGCTCAGAAGAAAATTCATCGACATTTCGTCTAATCCATTGCGCCAGCAATTCCGTATTCCAGCTTAGCTCATCTCTATCATAAGAAAGGTCGGCACAGACTTTGATAAAATTGACCGAATCCGCAATATTTTCTCGTGCATCTTCGTACAAATTTTGCTCTATAGTTGGAATCAGGGCAGCAATATCTAGATGTGATTTTATCAGATATACTTCTTTATTAAGCTCTAACAACCTGCTAACCACACTAGTAATTTGACTTAAATCAAACTGGCGCGCAAGGCGGTTAATTTGATTTACTAGGTTTGAAATTTCTTCTTGTGGCAAGTTAAGCCAATCTTCTGACCCTTGAAAAAAATCAATAATATCCTGTTGGCTATAATTCTGAAATTGGTGAGGCATAGTGATTATTGGTTGATTATAATTCTTGCTGCTTGGCTTCGCTGAGCTCGCTGGAATTACGCAAATTTAAAACTTCCTGTGGTCGCATACTAACATTAGGGGATTTGGCTTCTTCTTGAATAGCCTTATGAATCATGTTTATTATATTTATGCCCTTCTCTGATTTCTCTGGAAATTTGCTACTTTCTGACTTGATAAATTCTATGAGCATTTCTGCCATATAGCCTACTTTTGCTCCTTTCTTAATTAAATGCTCAAAACTTTTATCGCATAAACCAATAGCCGCCAAGGTTAAAAGATCGTGACCTTCCTTACTAAGAGAGCCTATATCTATCCCTTCTTCCTCTAGAGCATCTATCATTTCAAGCTTCTCTTCCCCCACTGCAATATTAATAGCATCAAGGCCTCTCGAACTTCTACTATTAGGATCGGCTCCCAAGGCAATCAAAAGATGAACCATATCCACATCCCCTTTGCTAGTGGCCAAATGCAAAGCCAAATGCTGCCCTTTTTCTGTTTCTAATAATTCAGGAGTGGCGATAGCACATACCATAATTTCATTTTGCGTTTCTACACCACGAAATAAAACTTCTAACGCTATATCGGCGTCAGTTGGTAAGATACCGGCCTCTATAAATTTGTCTGCAATCTCTTCAGCACCGCTTATAGAAAGTATGACACGCCAGAGATCATTATTAAACTCATCAGGGGTAGTTCTTAAAAAGCTACGGGCAACAGCAAGAACTAGCTCTATAGAGCCCGTTTCTAACACTTCTGCAAACATCTGCCCTGTAACAGGAAATCTCGGAATTTTAGAAAAAATAAACGTTGCTGTCCTATAGGCCTTCATAGTTACAGCTTCATTAAAAAGCTCCTTACCCTTTACTATATTATCAATCATAGCGCTTCCCTTATCACTAGCACCCGCTTTAATCAATTCTTCGCTAATATTAATGAACAGAAGTCGGTTAAATTTTTTCCCACTGGCTAGAAATCGGTTAAATGCACGAGTTAATAATAAGGATAAATAGTCTCTTACAACAGGATCGTCAGTATTAAGCTTTTCTATAATTTTAGTTACTTTGAAAAGCCTCCCATTATTCACCTCTCTTTCCAATTCTTTGAGAAGAGGTTCTTTAGGTATTTCAATATTGAACTCGGCAAGCAACTCATCAACATTCTCACTTTCTTCAGCGACTTTCTTTTTTTTATGCAGTAAAAATCTTTTTTTACCTCCAATTTTTTTATGTCCAATTTCAGAAACATTTTCTGCTATTTCTGTTGTAACTAATTGTTCGGTAAGGATCTCTGCCGCTTTGGCCTCAGAAGCGACTATAGTTAGTTTTTTTACTTCCTTCGTGGCTGGCTCATCAATAGGATAGGCCGCCTCTGGGCACGCTTCTCTAAGCGCAATTATTTCATTTGCGGTAAAAAGTGCTTGGCCTTCACAAAATTCACGATGAAATAAATCAGCCTGCAGCAATGCTTGAGCACTTTGGCTGTCTATATCCCCTTTAGTGCCGGATAATTTGGCCTTCGCACGCCTTATTATTTCAGCAAGCTCTTCAAATATATTTGCGCTCGCTAAGCTATATATAAAATCAGAAGCATATTCTGGTAAGCTAAAGCCTTTAAAGCTATCCCTGGCCTTTCTTGCAATTTGCCCAAAAGCTCTTTTTAGAGTTTTATCCTCTCGATTATATCCAATTTTGGTGAAAGCGCTCAGCAAAGAGAGAGCAGCTTCAGGGGAAATGTCATTGATTTTGGAATCAATCCAACGCGATAAAATTTCCTGATTCCAGGATAATTCGCTTTTATCAGAAACAAAGTTGGCGCTGTTTTTAATCAGCTCAATTATGTCGCTAACCCTTTCTTGCATGAGCCGTTCTAGAGTTTGCCTTGGTTTTTCTCCCTGCCTTCTGGATAAATCCTGTGTTAAACTAGCAACCTTAAGGCGCCCTAATAAAAAATATTCAGGCTGCGCAAGCTCCGACAAGCCTTTTAACACAATACTAGCCTGGCTTAAATTAAAATGACCAACTGCTGCAAGCTCATTAACTCTTTCAATCAGGCTAGAATAATCTCCTTCTGAAAGGTCCCTGCCCCGCAATCTTTCTTCAAAAAAATCAATAATTTGCTCTGTGGTATATGTGCAAAATTCGCTAGGCATAGTTGAGTAACGTGTGATTATCCTGGAAAGCTATTTTGCTAGCCTAAGTTATATTAGAGGTCAAAAATATTGCGAAACGGGCGCATTAGCAAGAGGCAAATGAGCCTAAGGTTTTACTGAAGTGCTAGGAGAGTTGTCATTTTTACTTCATTTTGCTCTTCTAAGATCCCCCCAATTACTGCCATTGTATTATCGGCATTTCTTACTTCTTAAGGATTATTCACACAATTTATCTCCAGCTCAGCATATTTTAACATATTCTGCGCAACCATTACTACCATTCCACACTCCAATTAATATTTCACAAATTTCAGGATTAGAATTTTCTATTACCAAGAGAAGTGGAGCTAGGTCGTTGTCACTAATCACATTAACATTTGTGCCTGTAGAAATTAAGTAATGAGCCATACCCTTATTTTGCTTCGGTAATCGGGCCCAAAAATTCAACAACTTGCTGGGATATTCAATTATGAAATTAATTTAGCATAATGGTAATTTAATTGCGTTATAAGCTTTGGTGATCACTTTTTTTACGCTCGCTAGTTTCAGTAAGTTGTGAAAATGCTAATGTTTGTATAGAGTGGCGTGGTGCCATAGATGCTTCTTGCTGAGCCGTCATAGCTTCTTGAATCATTTTTATTATCCTTAGCTTCTGCATTAACATTTGCACCAGCTTCTAATAAAGGAAGCGCAACCTCAGTATGCCCTCCCTGCGCTGCCATATGTAGGGCCGTCGAATTTTTGTGTAAGGATACAGCATCTATGTTTGCTCTGACTCCAATCTGTTAATATTAAGGTTGATCCATTGCGACAATAAGCTGGGATGCCAAGACAATTCTCCCTTATCATAAAAAAGATTAGCACAACCTCTGACTGCTGCTATCACACCCACAGGGCTTTCCTGATCAAGTCGTACTAAAGTTTCATCGAAAGCTTCAGTTGAATTTTGGCCTAAATTCCAAGTTAAATTAAACCCCAGTCGCGTTTAGGCTCCTGCCAACCGATTCAAGCAAATCCTAGGTTTGT
>CAZCWN010000095.1:0-4273 GCA_964502375.1 uncultured Rhizobium sp.
CTAGATGTTTACTGGATGCAAGAGGGATTTCTTAAGCGAGACTGGGGTTAAAATACCAAGTAATAAAGGAATTGGTGAAGCTGCTGCTGTTAGTCATTTGATTAGTTTAGATGAATTTTTTGGTGAAGATGAAAATATTAATGCAGGTTTTATTAATACTGCGGATGGTAGGTCTGGGGTTAATAGAGGTAGTGATCTAGTTAATTTTGTGAATTTTGAAAAGAAGAAGTATAGAGGGTCTGAAACTCCGGGTCACAGAACTAAGTTGGCAGAGAAACTTAACACTTTGAAAAATCACAAACTTGCCGCGGATGTGGATTATATGTTAACCCATATTTCAACATGCATGTCTAGCTTGCTTGATTATTCAAGAACTGGAATTTCTGACTCAGTAGATAGTACTAATGGGCAGGTGGTGCGTCATGATGATGAGGTGATTTTATATAAAGCAATTGCAAGACTGATGGTTACTACTTTTACAATATTTAAAAATATTAATTCAGCTCTTACTCCGAAAAATAAAATAGCTTTATATGATAAGATGATCGATGAGATTCTGGATAAAAAAAAGTGGAGAATCACAGAAACAGATGCTCACTTTGTTCAAGATTCTGAGGGTGCAGATAAAGCAATTACTAATGAGCTTTTAAAAGAAGGTGTAGCAAAATTTGCAGACATAGATTTTGCACACGGTGTTTTAAGAATGAAGGGCCCAGACGAGCTTGATCTAACAGATTTTCAATATTGCACTGCTGCTAACCGTCCAAAAGGAGGGGCTTTTGATCCAAATTTAACAGGTTCTCGTAGTGGTAGCGGTAAATTAAAAGCTGCTAGTCCTGATGTTTTTCAAGCTTTTGATGAGAGAATGAGTAGCGCAATCTATCCATCAACACCTATTGCTAGCAATAAAAGTTCAGGAAGTACTGCTTTATTTCAAGATGATTCAGAAGAAGATGAGGCTCTTCAAGAGGTTGCAAAGCAGACTGTCAAAAAAGCTCCAGCTAATAGTCCTAGTCCTAACTCTAGCGACACAGAAACTTTGGTTGATAAGTCAGCAAAAGCCAAAGGAGCTTCTACAAGAGGTGGAAGAGGTTCTAAAAAATAATGATTTCTTGATAGACACCAATTTCTGTATTAACTTTGAAAGTTGGTGCAATAAAATTGCCTAAAGCCTTGTGGGTCTAGGGCTGAAATGAGTTGGCTCCCCATCCTGTACATGTTCCGAACTGAGAGACGTGAAGATGTGATGAGTTTTGGGTAAGTTAGGAACGACCACCAGATTTTTTTAAATCTTTATTATTCACACTATTCTTAGTTTTCGCCTGTGAGACAAGGTGTGTTAATGAAGCAGAAGATACTGAACTTTTAGGTGATGTTGATGATCTTTCGGAATCACTACATTCGTTGCTTTCACCGTCAGATTCTTCGAAGTCAAGATCTGGATCTAACAAATAATTTGCATCGCTACTATCATCCAACTCAATATCCGAAAGAACATCGTGACTTTGCCTAGAAGTATTCAGAGATATTTTGCTGAGATCAGAAGTAATTCTTGAAACCGCAACTTCCTTACCAAAAATACCCTTCCCGCTTGGAGTAATTACCGGAGTTGCCTTTGCAGCAACTTGGCTTATTTCTTCATAACTATCTGCATCGTGTAATTCACTAAATACTGCTTTAAGATTAGCATCTGAATATGGAGTACCTGATCTTACTGGCGTAAGACTTCCCCTTTCTTCAAGTGCTTCATTTATTTTATCGATATTTATTTTATCGATGATTTCGTCATCACTGGAATCTGGCAATGTTTCGTCAAATTTTAGAATTGTTAATTTTAACTTATCCCTCACTGCCTGATAAGTCTTGAGGGCATATTCTCTTTCTTGTGTATCCTCTAGATTAAGACCAGCTGTTGTGTAGCCCTTAAAAATAATCTTACTTTTCTTGGCTCGAGAATCTTCCCCTTTATAATCTGTGTTGTCACGATATCCGATGGTATTTTGTACAACAAAATCCAACGCTTCAACAGTGGCTTCTTTTGGAGCATTTGCAGCTTTGTCCGGCAACTCTTCTGTGATTTCAGCAAGTCTTTCATTTCTTTTAGACAACTTCTTTTTTAGGGCTTCAATTTTTTCTTGCTTTCTTGCAATTTTGTCTCTGTCTCTAGTTTTTTCTTTTCTGATTTTTGCCAATTCTTTTTGTTCGATTTCAAGGCTTCCTTCTAATTTCTCGATTTCTTTAGGTACTTTTTTTTCTTCTGCCATCAAATCAATAACAGAATCTATAACCTGTCTTACAAATTTCTGTCTACGAACATGAAAATTATGCATTCCAGCTGTTCGTTTTGATGAAAGACTCTTTCCTGATTTTACAGCGTAAAGCCCTCCAACATGTGAGTTGGTTTCTTTATCTACTGTGCCACCAGTGTGAATATATTCATGTGTTCTGATTCTTGAATAAACAAAAGCTTCTCTAAAAGTAGTTTCATCATCATCGGCACCAATTTTACTATCGATATTTTTTAAGGTTGGATTTGCGCCATGAGCAAAGCTTGCGGTTTGAAAATTCTCATCAAAACCACTACCTTTGGCTGAATAATGTAGGCTTAACTCATCATCACCGTCATCCTGAATAATTGGAAATTTTAAAGCATTTATTCTTCCATTGGTGATATTCTTTCCTTGGATAAATTTCTTCAGTTGCTTCGTTGGTTTTACTCCATGATCTTTTTTACGTGCTTCAAAAACTAGGTTCTCCATTCTTAGCCTTCTTGCAACTTCTGAAACTTCATCTTCTGATTCTACCGTTTCTCCGGTTGTGTTGAGGGAGTCATCATCACTAGAATCGTATCCAGATTCTGATCCAGAGTCAGAATCGTGACTTCGGTATTTTCCATAAGTCTTGGTGTTGCTAACTTTCACATCAATTTCATCATCAGAATCATCTGATTGAATCCCCCCTTGTTTCTTAACATTATTAAGCCCCATCTTTCTGAAGCCAAACATTGCACCATCAATATCGATTGGGGCTGTTTTACTTACTTTCATTGGTTTTTTCTTTTCTTCCTTAGGAGGCATAAATTTTTAGTTCAATATTGGGTAATAAATGAATTTTAAGTTCAAAATAACGTGAGAGGCATTTTCTTAAACTCCGCTCAAAAAGTTTTGTAAAGATTTTCTTTCCAGAGAAATGAGGCTTCAAATCTCGACACCCGACACTGGTTTTAGCCGATCATGAATTCGCCTCACCAAATTCTTGGGAAGGAATCAAACCTCCGACCACTTGTGAATTGTTAATCAAAATAAAAAGACCTCTTGAAGCCTTGATATTAAAGGAAACAAAAATTATAGTGCTTCCCAATTTTCAGACCACTTTTCCAAATTCTAATTAGACTTTTTTCCAAAAAAATTATTAATTTTTTAATAACAATTTTTACGGAAAGGAAATATGTCGAATCAGTCAAAACATTTTAAAAAGCACAGCTCAGATTTTAAGCTAAAAGTAGTTTTAAAATATCTTTCGGAGAAATTTACAATTGCAGAAATATGTGTGGAGTTTGGTATTTCCAAGGCAACTTTACACAATTGGGTGACGCAGTTTAAGGCTAATAGTGGCGCGGTGTTTAATGATTCTCGTGCTCAGGATAAGAACAAAGAAAGGCAGCAAAAAGAAATTACAAATCTTTATACCAAGATAGGAGAATTAACTGTTGAGCGCGATTTCTTAAAAAAAGTGTTGGATGCTTAAGCTCTGATTTACGCAGAAAGAATCTTGATAAAAGTCACCACAGTTTAAGCATCCGTAAACAGTGCGAGTTGTTAAAAATAAACCGCTCAGGCCTTTATTATCAGAGGTGCTTTAGGCAATCAGCTCTTGAGTTTAACACTTCTCTTGCGGATGATATTTTTGATTTGTGGTCAAGATATTCATTCCTCGGCTACAGAAAAATCACAGCGATTTTAAGAGCAGAAAAACATTGTCGAATCAATTGCAAGAAAGTTTTGCGTTTAATGAGAAGTTTGGGATTAAAGGCCATCTACGCCAAACCAAGAACCACAATCATTAACAGAAATCATCAGAAATTTCCTTATCTGCTGCGTGATTTGGAAATTAACAAGGCCAATCAGGTTTGGTCGGTTGATATTACTTACATAAAAACACCACGAGGATTTGTTTATCTTGTGGCGCTGATTGATGTCTTTAGCAGATTTGTAGTTGCTGCTAAATTATCAATCTCTATGGATACGGAGTTTTGTTTGGAGATTCTTGCTAA
>CAZCWN010000096.1:0-4033 GCA_964502375.1 uncultured Rhizobium sp.
GTCACCAGAGCGATGCGGGCCAGGGCCAATTTCAGCCATAGCTCGAAGATATTTTTTTTCACTTGGTGTAAGTCTATCGAATCGGACTCTAAAAAAACTTGTATCTAATTCAGATATTGCAAGCTCTGTTGCTGACTTTGCGTCCTCTTCACTTATTGGCGATTTCGATGCACACTGCCAACAATGCTTTCCCCATTCTTGCAGAAAGTAAGGATATCCCTTTGTTTGTAGTAATATTTCCTCTAGAGCACCTTCTTCATACTGTACTCCTAATTTCGCAGCAGGTTTTACTAATGCAGTTTTAGCAGATGATTTTGAGAGTGGCCCTATTTCTGGATATTCAAACAACCTTTCTGCATAAGATTTTGCGCGTCCAGCTTGACCAACAAGTTGAGGCAATCCAGCGCCCACTACGGTAACAGGTAGTTGCTTTTGAGTGCATTTATGTAACGCCATAATAAGAGCAGCAAATTGTTCTTCTTCAATATATTGCACTTCGTCAATGAAAATAATAAGAGCAGTTTTTTTCTCCTGCGCTGCACGACCAAGCTCTATAAATAGATCAATGAGGTCATGTTCAAGGTCACCAGAATCAGCTAATCCGGGCTCGCTACCCAAATCTAATCCAAACTCTATGTCGTTATATTTTAATTTCATTACTCTAACAAACCCCCCAAGAGTTTTTAGTGCCCTCTTGGCTAAGTCACCAGTTGCAGATAATCTATCTAATTTAAGTAAAGCAGACCTAAGCGCTGGGACAATAAGGGCTGGAAGGGATCTTTTTTCTGGTGTTTCAATTGTTATAACAGCAAAACCTTCTGCTTCGGCATTTAATGCAAGGTGATTAAGCAAAACGGTTTTACCAACCCCCCGCAATCCAACCATTAAGAAACTTCTATAAGAAAGCCCATTACGACAACGATCAAGCTGGATACTAACTTTCTCAATAATTTCATCTCGACCAGCGAGTTCAGGTGGCAAAGTGCCTGCTCCAGGAGCATAGGGGTTTGTTCTCGGATCCATATATATTTATATTATTATAGTTTAGCTTAAAAGGATAACTTACTATAAGATAAATATACTTTAGAAATCAACACTAAACACCATCTGCTCAAAAGCGTAGCATTGCAGTCAAAAAAGCTGCTGAAATTTCTTGGAATGTTGGTGGCGGAACGCTATAAAAATAGGAAAGCAAGATCGTGGAGTAGGAGGAAGTCTAGAGCTAAAAGGAGATGGAGGAGGCAAAATTGCTGCCTCTGACCAAAATTTATATAACGAAGCTAGAAATTACATTAACCTGCCATTTTACCTGGAAATAATGTAAGATATGAGCTCAGAAAACGGGCCAAAATGAAGAACCCTAGCTAATATAAAAGAAACACCAAAGCTAATCGCCAATATTATAGCACCAACAATACAAATTTTTTGCAGTACTGTTCTGGATTTATTTTTTAATGTATTCGATGGTTGCTGGGCTTTCATGGTGTTATAGCATTATAGTGCTCCCCATGAGATATTTTAATTTGACAGTTTTACGCTTATTATTGTCTACTTGAATATAGAAAAAATTGCGTTCGATAACCAAGCTATTTGCAAGTCGTCCATTTATAAAATTCAATTTAAAAAAGTTAGGTTTGTAATAATTAGCATTTCATTCATCAAAAAAAATTAGGTATGAAAAATAATAAGCAGTCTGACTTAGAACCAATAGCAATTATTGGTATTGGTTGTCGGCTACCTGGAGGAGCAAATAGCCCTGCAGACTACTGGAAACTATTATGTAATGGTATTGATGCAATTACCGAGGTTCCGGCTAATAGATATAACATTGATTCATTTTACGATCCTGATCCAACAAAACCATGTAAAACGTTTACTAGATTTGGAGGCTTTATTGATCAGCGAATTGATGAGTTTGATGCGCAGTTTTTTGACATGTCGCCACGCGAAGCGTCTAATTTAGATCCGATGCAGCGCTGGTTATTAGAAGTTACATGGGAAGCGTTAGAGGATGCTGGGCAAGTTCCCGAACAATTGTCCGGAACTAATGTCGGAGTATTTATTGGTGCATTTACTTTTGACTATAACATAATGCAATTTAGCGAAAGCAACAGGCATTTAATTGAAGCCCATACTGGCACGGGGGGTGCAATGACTATGTTATCGGCACGTATTTCGTATTTGCTCGATTTAAGGGGGCCAAGTTTTGCACTTGATACTGCATGTTCATCTTCGATGGTAGCTATTCATCAAGGATGTCAGAGTATTTGGAATGGTGAATCTACTATGGTATTGGCAGGAGGAGTAAATGCTATGTTCATGCCAGAATACACCATTACCAATGGAAAGGCAGGAATGTTGTCTCCTGATGGTCGTTGTAAAGCGTTTGATGCTAGGGCAAATGGTTATGTTCGGGGGGAGGGGGCTGGAATTATAGTTTTGAAACCATTATCAAAAGCATTAGCTGACAAAGACCGTATATATGCTGTGGTTAAAGGTACAGCTTGTAATCAAGATGGACGTAGTAATGGTATCACTGTGCCTAATGGTAAAGCTCAGGAAGCTGTAATGAGAGAAGCTTGCCGGCGAGCTAGTGTCTCACCAGGAGATATTTATTACGTGGAAGCACATGGTACTGGTACACCAGTAGGGGATCCTATTGAATTTAACGCGCTTGCGAACGTTTTGTCCAAGGGGCGTCCAGCCGGAGAAAAGTGTTATATTGGCTCTGTAAAGACAAATATAGGGCATACTGAAGCTGTGGCTGGGGTTGCAAGTGTAATCAAAGCGGCATTGTGTTTGAAAAATGGAGGGATACCAGCGACTCTTCATTTTAATACTCCAAATCCTAATATTGATTATGATAATCTTTGTGTACGGATATGTGATAAATATATAAATTGGCCAGAAAGGTTAAAACGTCGACTGATAGGTGTTAATTCTTTTGGTTTTGGAGGAACAAATGCTCACGTAATTATGGAGCAAGCTCCGGATGTTGATTATACAGAGATAGATACAAAGAACAATAGCCGCGAAAATATACTTGTATTATCAGCAAAAAATGAAGCAGCTCTTATTAGTCTTGCTAGGGAATATGAAAGAATTTTAAATACATTAACAAATAACAAAGAGCTAAGTTCAATTTGCTCATCTGCTGCAACACGACGTGCTCATTACAGCCATCGACTAGCGGTCATTGGTAATACACCTGATAGTATAATTAAATTGTTAGGTGATTTTAGAGATAGTATTCAAAACCCCGCCCTATCTTTTGGTATTTTAGAAGCGCCGTCTCGGGTTGTTTTTGTATTTTCTGGAATGGGGCCACAATGGTGGGCTATGGGACATCAGTTGCTTTTGAAAGAAAAAGTATTCCGCAAAGCCATTGAAAATTGCGACGAAGAATTCAAGGAGATATCTGGGTGGTCTATTTTGGAAGCAATGACTTTAGATGAACCGTTATCAAGGATGATGGATACAGAGATTGCGCAACCAGCAAATTTTTGTCTACAAGTAGGTCTGGCAGCACTTTTCGAGGAATTTGGGATAACTCCAAGTGCTATCGTTGGTCATAGTGCTGGAGAAATTGCGGCGGCTTATGTGGCTGGTGCAATTACACTCAAGGAGGCAACTAGAATTATTTATCATCGTAGTCGGATACAGCAAAAAGCAACTGGACAAGGCATGATGGTTGCTATTGGATTATCCAAAGAAGAGGTTTCCCTCATTATTAAAGACATAGATTTTGTATCCATCGCTGCCATTAATGGTCCAAAAGCAGTGACACTTGCCGGTGATTCCAAAGCATTATCGCACGTAGTGGAAACTCTTCAAAAGAAACAAGTATTTTGTCGCTACCTTAATGTTTCAGTGCCGTACCATAGTCATTATATGGATTGTCTGCAGCAAGATTTCTTATCTTCACTGGGAATGATAGAAACAAAGCCAGAATCTATTCCTTTGTACTCTACGGTGACAGGGGAACGTATTTATAGCCAAAAGCTAGATGCGTCTTATTGGTGGCAAAATATAA
>CAZCWN010000097.1:0-4024 GCA_964502375.1 uncultured Rhizobium sp.
TACACTTTTTTCTAAAACAGTTTTGAGCCTCTCCGAATGCAGCGCTGCAACATTATCATCAGTAATAATAAAAATTTTACTATATTTTTTTTGCTCTAAAAATTCTGTTAAATTTTCAATAGAATTCGCGCCAATTAAGATGTCGTAACTTCTGTCACCAAGCGACACGGAAACTTTATTTTTCATTTTCTCTGATTTTTTTAATAATTTTATTGATTAAAACTTCATGATTTTCGGTGCTGGTATTAAATTTAAAATCGGCTTCGGCATAGATAGGATAACGCTTTTTAATTAACTCTTCCAAAACTTCGCGTTTATTTTTTTTATTTAAAAGCGGACGAGTATTTTTATTCCCTATACGGTGTAAAATATCATTAACTGAAGCAAATAACCAAATCGTAATCGCCTTTTCTTTTAAAACTTCTCTAGTTTCAGGATCCACAAAGGCTCCGCCACCGAGAGAAAGAATTATATTCTCATCACGCAACACTATTTCTTTGATTATTTTTTTCTCAATTTCACGAAAATGTTTTTCACCCTTTTCGGCAAAAATTTCTTTGATTGTTTTGCCTTCGCGATCTTCAATTTCTTGATCACAATCAATAAAATAATATTTCATTCTTCCCGCCAATTTGGCCCCGAGAGTTGTTTTTCCAACCCCCATCAGTCCCACAATTGCGATTATCTTCTTATTCATTCTTGCAAAAAATTGTTAGCAAAACTAATTCATACGAGCTAGTTTACTACTGCGTAGTTTAAATCAAGTTTTCCTAATAAATTTAACTTCTTAAAACAATGTCAAAACATAGAACAACCTCTTTTGCTTCAACAGCAGCAAGAACCGTAACCTATGATTCAGCCCTTCGCGATTATATGGTAAAGGTTTATAATTATATGGCCGGTGCCCTTGCTATTTCTGGATTAGTAGCATTTCTTACAGCTAGCTCTCCAGCACTTATGCAAGCACTTTTTGGCACTCCTTTGGCTTGGGTCGTAATGCTTGCGCCCCTTGGCTTCGTTTTCTTTTTTAGTTATAAATTAGGCTCGATTTCTGCCGAAAGAGCTAAAACCTATTTGTGGATTTATTCTGCTTTAATGGGCCTTTCTTTATCAACTATTTTTATAGTTTATACTGGTGCCAGCGTTGCCCGTATCTTCTTCATCACCGCTTCTGTTTTTGGTGCGATGAGCCTTTATGGGTACACAACTAAAAAAGACTTAACCAGCTTTGGAGCCTTTTTAATCATGGGCTTAATTGGTCTGATCATTGCTTCTTTAGTTAACCTTTTCTTGAGAAGCCCAGCCTTCGAATTCGCTCTTTCAATAATCGGCGTTTTCATCTTCATCGGCCTTACTGCCTATGATACCCAGCGCATTAAACAAAGTTATTATCACTTTGCCGGCAATAGTGAAATGACTGGCAAATTGGCTGTAATGGGCGCATTAAATCTTTATATGGATTTCATTAATCTTTTCTTAATGATGTTACGTTTATTTGGCGATAGAAGAGATTAAACTAACAATAACCAGAATTTTAAAAAAGAGCCGGAGCTAAAAAACTCCGGCTCTTTTTTTGTGAATAAATTGTCTTAATAAATCTAAATTTATTAAGAACGCTTTTAGAAAACAGTTAAATTAGCTTAAAAAAGTCCGCGAAGCCTTGTAAACATTGAGCAAAAAAAATGCATGAAGAAAAATGCAATATTTTAAACGACCGATATTGTCTTTTAAAAATCAAAAAATAGCATGCGCCGCCTCTTCTTTTAACGCCCGCATATTTTCCTCACATTCCTCGGTAGCTCAGTGGTAGAGCAGTTGGCTGTTAACCAATTGGTCGGAGGTTCGAATCCTTCCCGAGGAGCCATTCTTGACGATGGCTCACATTCATCATCATATCAAACGGTTTACGCAGCGTAAACACTAGCTTCGCAGAGTTCATTTCCAAGTTCGGAAATACTAATGCGATAATTCTCCTTTTTTCTTCCAGTTCCGAACTTTTGAAAAGATCATGCGCCTTTGAAGCCAATTCAAAGATGGTCATGACATTTTTGTTGAAGCTATTATCAGCGTTCGAAAGTCGTTGCAATCGGGCTTCTACATTTTGCCTTTCAACTTGCAGACCTGTCATCATTTCATCAAATTCTTCCTTCGCTATACTGGCATCTAAATATAGCTCTCTGGCTCGTTTAATTCGAGTTTGCAGAGTTTGATATTGTTGCTGCAATCTTACACCTTCAGAAACTTGATGCTGATGTTCTTTGTCAGAGCTTTTCTTCAATTCATCAGCCACATCCTTCAAGATATGCTGAGGGATTTTCATTCCTTTCAAAACATCTTCGATTTGCGATAAAACCGCATTCTCGTTTATGTGATAACAATAAGAGCATTCACCTTTGCTTTTGGTTGGTCGCATATAAACATATCTGCCTTTTTTAAGCTCAGGACTATAGCTACACGCGCAATGCTGACACTTAAGCAATCCCTTCAAAACGAATGGCTTTTGTGTTCTTTTAGATTTTGATTTTCTCCTGCCGCTTCTTACCTCTAAGCATTCATCAAATAAATCTTTGGAAATTAGTGTTGGGTGAATGTGCCTATACAAGATGCCGTTATACAACATGTAACCGTAGTAAAACGGATTCCCTAAAATTTTCTCAATGTGGCTTTTCGAAAGCTCATATCCTCTTTTGCTTCTCAAGCCATCTTCATTAGCCATCAAACGTAAATCTTCCATTGAGTGCAAACCTGTCGCATATTCTTCGAACATCTTTTTCACTAAATGACCGCGCTCAGGATCAATGCAAACCTCGACCTTTTCTTTCTTCTTATCTATTCGTTTTGTGTTGAGATAGCCAATCGGCGAATCGCCTAAAATCGTTCCTTCTTCAAGCTTTTTGCGATTACTTCTTTTTACGTTATCAGAAATTTTGTTGCGGTAATCATTCGCAAGCAACACATCCAAATTCTTCCTGAATTTTGCCGAGCTATCCATATCTTTATGCTCAATGAATTCATTCTTGATGAAGTGAATTTCAACCTTGTCAATTTTAATTAGCTTTTGCAGTTCAAGATATTGCTCATCAAAATCTCTTTGCAACCTATCAACGCAATAGCACAATACGGCTGTTTTTTCTGACTGCTTCTTTACAAATTCTACCATCTTAGAAAATTCAGGTCTGCCACTAGCCATTGAGCTTTCTACAACTCGAAATTGCTCAAGCACTTTGAGATTTTTCTTAATCGCATATTCAAAACAGCTCTGTATTTGAGCATCTAGTGAATGACCGTCTTCTTGATCTTTTGACGATACGCGGGCGAAGATTACGGCTTTCATGATTTGCTAACTGATTTTAATTAATTATTTATTCTTCCATTTTTCATATACTAAACATGTTTTGTTTTTTTGCTCTATCTGCCTAACTATATTAGATTCTAATGAACCTATATTCCTAAATAACCCACATAAGTTATCGCATAATAAATCGTCTTCTACCTCCCTATTCTTTACTTTTACTTCATTCCATTGACATAGGTTTATACCCCTGCTGCCTATAAATAATTGAACTAAGTTAGCCATTTCATTGCTCTCAAAAGGGAAAAAATCGTGATATATTTGAATAGGATCATCAATGCAGCTTATATTGTTCATTTCGCACATTTTCTTAAATTCTACAAATGAACGCACTATGAAATGAGAAATGTGCAATGTAGCAAATGACATCTGATCTATTAGCACTAGATCATGAGGTAACAATCTATATCTATGGTATTTCCTTTCATTATCATTAAATTCTTCGAAGCATTCATTTGGAATTCCTAGCTCCCTAATATAATGATCTTTTGATGTAATGATTATATCATTACTAACTTTGAGAACTCGAAAGAAAAAAGGTAATTCCTGAAACTCATCATCCAAAAAAATATTGTTTATAAATCTTTCTTTGTAATTACCACGAGAACTCCACTTTCTTAATTTAACCCCAGTCGCGTTTAAGAGAAAGTTCTTGCATCCAGCGCATTCAAG
>CAZCWN010000098.1:0-3948 GCA_964502375.1 uncultured Rhizobium sp.
TTATTTCTTTAGACAGCTTAAGATATCCATTTCCCGCAGATAAAAATATTCCAATTTTACACTTTGGGGCAACTGATACTAAGCCTGATGAAGGGGTTGTTCCAGGGCAGGGGGTACAAACAATTCTTATCAAAGGAGTTAAACACATAAATTTATGTGATAGAGGAGACAGCGAGGTAAAAGAGAAAGTTTTGGAATCAATTATCCAGTTTTTAAAGTAGTAGAGGCATTGTGAGGTTCTTACTCGGTAATTCCTAATTAAATTAAAACTAGAATAATTGAAGAAAAGTCAGATAATCGACATCTAGGAGAGATAAAGAGATTACTAATTAGTATTATTTTCATCCAGAGCGCACCAACGCTTTCAGGCGATCTACAAGCTGTTTGGTATTGCAAGCAATTAGTGTGTTATTTGTTGTATATAGACATCATCGATTTTTACTAAAAGTTTAGAACCTTAAATTACTTTAACTTCCTAACTGATGAGATTGGACTGTTGGAAAATTTTGTCTCACCGTTCTTATCGAATATTGTTCCCGATTTTATCAATTTCTTGTTCATCATTTTTGTCGTAAAGATGAGAAAGAATTTTCTCTAGCTCCTGATCTTCAAAACCAATTAAATCGAGATTAAAATTTTCATCTTTCAGATCAGCCAATTCGCTTGCCAATATTTATTCATCCCAACCGGCGTTTTCTACGAGTTTGTTATCAAAGATGATATAAGTTTTTTTGTGTTTCGCTTAGATGATCGAGAATAACGACTGGAACCTAAGTTTCTTTGCTGCCATTAATCTTCCATGGTCGGCAATAATTCCTTTTTTTCTATCAATTAAAATCGGGTTGGTGAAGCCGAATTCAAGTATGCTGGCAGCAATTTGTGCCACTTATGCTTCAGAGGGGAGGTGGGCGTTTTTGTTATATTGGATCAATTCATCGACAGATTTAAGTTCGATGTGATCCGCCATTTCTGTAGTGAGATCATTCATTTATGATTATTTTTTGCGCAAAAAAATGCGCAGTGCTGCGCACCCTTTTAAAAATTCTGTCAGTAGAAAAGTAGGGCGGTGGCGCGTTACCCGCGAGAAAAGTGCGTCACAGTACTTTGATCGCCCAATTTTTCTTGGGAGTTTGCTTCATCACTTAATCTTGTGGCTTTTTGAGATTCTTCTCCTTCAACCTGATCCCTCCAAGTTACATGCTTTTGAGGTTTAAGTTGTTTGTCGATTTGTTGATCTATGAAAAGCATAGCGCCAGCGGCTATCATTGACAGTGCAGATACCAAACAAATATCACCATATCTTTGTTTCCAAAGATCAAGAGTCATCAATATGTCCAAATCAACATACGCTTTTTGCAAATCATCGAGTGATTCATACCCCTTTGCCTTTTCTTCACGGAATTTTTCTGGATTTGATTGTCTTATTTTGCGAAGTTCCTTAAATCCCCTTGGAGATTGGCTTGCTAAAACAAACAAATCGACAGCCTTGTTAATTACTTCTTCAAAAGATTCATTTATTATGCCGTAGAACTCAGGTCCAAGTTCTGCTCTGTCATATTCTAACTCCTCTTCTCTTCTTATTACAAAAGGCATTAAAATAGGTGCCTCTCTCTCAACTCTAGGAAACTTAGTTGTTTGTTGCGTTGCGGCTGGTCTACTCATTAATAACGTCCTCCAATTTAGTTACATATTGCTGCTCTTGTGAAGTGTGATCTCTTTGATATTGTTCACTAATGACTGATTTTAAATCTCTTACCGTAATCGTTTCTAAACTTCGAATTCTCTCAGAAATTGATTGAGCTATTTCTTGGTAGTGAGTATTATCATAAGGATTAAGATTTTGCAAAAAGTTTTCTAAGCTAAGATTTGTTAACTCTGGTATTGATATTATGTTTCTATAAATAGCCTGATCAAAGTTCTTTTTATTATAACGAATACCAGATTCACTAATTCGAGCTACAATATCTGAAAAAATCCCTACTAAAACCTCCTTATCCAAACTCTTATTATCATTAATCTCTCTTTGAGATGAGTCATTGGCACAGAGAATTTTCTATCCTGGAGGAATGGAAGCTGCTTACAGACAGAATGAGGAATCTATGTTAGTGAGATTTTTTAAAATTGCCTACGCGTTTAGAGATAGGATAGAGAGTTACTGTGATATAGAAGACGTGCAGGATATCGAAAGTCTATGGAATAAAGTAACTAAAGATGAAAGATTGGAATTAGAGTTATTCTACAATCTTGATAATGTGAGAGAAACTTTAGACGTTTTTAAAAGAAAATTCTTTCTAAGCAAAAGTACTTATTCTACAAACCTACACGATTCCCGAGATGTTGCCACACAAGGATATACTTGCCTAAGATTAGCACAATTCGAGCAAGCTAAAGAACATTTTGAATATAATGTCAAAAAATATGCGCTTTATACAGAAGCACTGCAGGGAAAGCCAGAAGCGGAGCTATTGAAGGAGTGGGAGTTGCTGTTTGTTCCGTTGCAAAAATTAACGGAGATATATTTAGCTTTAGGAAGGTATAGTGAAGCAGAGGCAATTAGTTATCATCTTGCTGAGCAATACCAATCTTCTCAGCCTCATACTAGAATAACTAGCAAACTACTTAATAAAGCAGGAGAGGTTTTTTGCTTAATTGGAGAATATGAAAAAGCGCTACAATACTGTATAAAGGCTATAACTATCTACGAAGATCCAGATAACCCAATCGAAATTTACAATACACCTTATAAAGATTTTATCGTAAAAATGATCAGCCTTGAAGATGCTGATATAAATTTTACCTTAGGTAAAATCTTTTGCGCTCTAAAAGAATCTGACACAGCCCATGAGAAGCTTAGTGATGCGTTGGAAACGTTTAAACAATATCAGGAAAAAGAGAAAATCGCTTTATGCTCTCAGGCTTTAGGAAAGGTAAGCCAACCTCAAGAAGCGTTGGAACATTTTAATAACTCTCAACGTCTTCTCAAAGAAATCTTTGGTGAAGCTCATCCAAAATATGCCTCCTACTTAAATGATTTCGGAGAATGGCATTTAGAACAAGGAAATTATATTGAAGCCCAACAGGCCTTTAGCCAAGCTTTACACATATATGAAAGGGCCTATAGTCCAAACGAAAATAAAGAAATTGCTAAATGCTATCATCATTTAGGGCTATTAGCAGGCATTCAGGGCAACTACCAAAAGCAAATAGATTATCAGGAAAGAGCGCTAAGAATCTATAAAGAAAAATTATATAAAGCTTCTGGCATGCAGTTTTATTGCTATCAAGAATTGGAGGATTGCTGCTACGATTTAGGAAATGCCTATGGAATGGTTGGTGATTATGAGAATCAGATCAAATATTTAGAGTATGTTGTATCAGTTCATAATAATAATGTCCATGACCAAAGGAATGAGAAACTATGGCACTTTTATTTAGATCTGAGTGACGCTTATTCTAAATCCAACAGAACAGACAAAACTATTTTTCAAGCGGAGTACCAAAACTTAGCTGCTGCCATACAGCCAATTCCAACTTCATCACCAGAACCTTTGGGAGGAGTGATTATATGGCAAGAAGCTGAGTTTAAGCTAAATAGATAGAGCTTAATCTCCTTTTTGATTTGCGGGTAGCTGATATGAAATCATTGCCACCTTTATTAAAATCGTTTCTAGTGAGACTTACATCTAAAGACCAACCTCAATTCGGATGGTAAGTAGTGATTCAAAAAAAAAGATGTGCTAATACAGCTCGCTGACATAGTGGCGGGCAGCATAAGAAGGCCGTATGATAAAGAAACGAAGGATTATGAGATATATTGGAATTTGCTGAAGGCTGGAGAGGAGTGCGTGAGGTTGATCAAATAAGCGATCTGGTTTTCTATCTTAGAGCTTTCTAAGAACGCACACCATCTGATGATAATTAAGAGCCTGTTGCAAATCCCCTAACCGA
>CAZCWN010000099.1:0-3853 GCA_964502375.1 uncultured Rhizobium sp.
AAAGTTAAAAATAGCGCCCCTGGCTGGTTGTAGCTAATATAATTTTATAGCTTAGCAAGGGCGCTATTTTTAACTTTAGACAGGCGCTTTAACATTGCAGCAAAGCAACCCAGGATGAAATTACCTATAGCGAAATTTATAACTTACTTTTATCCCCCCTGGGGCATGGCTATTTTTTGATTTCTTCATTTTGTTTTTTTTAGGGCTGCCTAAAATCTTCTTTACCGGCTTCAAAACCGCGCCCAGCGCCGGAAAAAACTCCCCGAATAAATCCTGCTTTTCTTTCCTTTTTTTCATGCTTTAAGCTCCTTATAAGTTAATCTTTTGCCCAGCATTCCATCAACCGCAGTATTTAAATTTGCGAGTTAAGATTGGCAAAAAATCATAACATATTTTTACTATCGTTTTATAGTACATCAAGGCATGAGCGTGTCTTCCCTGATCTGGAGAAGCCTTATTATACAAGGCTTGACTTATAATACATCTATAATACACATATAACACATATTACATTAATTACAGATATTGCGTATGAACTATCAGCAAAAATGCATAGATTTGTTGAATAAAAGTCTAATTCCGCTTCCTCAAGAACTGAATGAATTAGATTGGAAAGAAGAAATATCTCCTAACCACGATAAATTAGCAAAACACCTTTCTGCATTTTCTAATTATATGTTGGGTGGTTTTTTGGTTTTTGGGGTAAAAGATCAAGGAGAGGTTGTTGGAATAAAACAGGAAGAGGTAAAAAATATTACCGATACTTTAGGAAATATTTCTCGCGTCTGGCTTGAGCCACAAGTGTCATTAGAATATTTTACATTTGAATATTCCGGGCAAAGCCTTTTGGGCGTTTATATTCAAGAGGCAGTTCAGAAACCGGTATATATAAAGAAGAGAGGATTAGAGGCATCATTTATTAGAGCTGGTGGTCAAAGTAGATCAATGAGTCAGAATGAAATACGCGCTGCAATTTTATCCTCAAGAGTACAGCGATACGAAGAACTTCCAGCAATTCTTCCAAATGATAAACAGGATAATTGGAAAGATTTATTCGATTTTAAGGAAATAATAAAAAGGACACCAAGGCTTGCTACTAGTGGAGAGGAAGCTTTATATGAATATTTATTTCAATGTAAATTATTGTTAAAAACCAGGGGTGAATATCGTCCAACCAATCTTTGTGTATTGATGTGTGCAAAAGATTTTGCGTCCTTACCGGGCTATGAAAAGTTTGGAATTAGGATAACTGAATATAGCGGGGCCGATAAAATATCATCCAGAAGAGATTTTTTTCTTAATACCGGATATTCTCTTTCTTTAGATGAGGTGGTTGAGCGAATCGTTTCTATACTTCCTCATAACGAAATAATAGAAAGAGCGACTAGAATAAACGATCCGGTAATACCAGAAATTGCAATTAGAGAGCTAGTGGCAAATGCGATAGTACATAGAGATTACTCTCAGAATAGTAGCTTTATCACTATTAACATTTTTTCTGATAGAATTGAAATCACAAACCCCGGAGGACTATTGCCTGATATTTCAGTTGATAGACTTATTGATCATCCCTCAAAGACACGAAATGAGGTTCTTGCCGATCTGATGAGAAAATTAAGGTTCGTTGAGGAAGAAGGCACCGGCTACGATAAAGTTGTGACTGCGATTGAGTTTAAAGGGCTACCACCCGTAAAATGGCGTCAAGAAAGAGATTATTTTTGTGCGATCCTATATATGCCAAAGCAATATAATGATATGGATAGGGCAGAAAGAATAGAGGCAGTATTTCAGCACGCCTGCTTAAATTTTGTAGAGAATAAAAAAACTACCAATCATTCCATTAGAAAGCGTTTTAAGTTTGATAACGAAGAATCTACTAAGGTCACTAGGTTAATTAAAGAGTGTATAAAAGAAAACAGGGTTAGATGCGCCAACAAGGAAGATACGATTAAGAAGAATTGGCATTATGTGCCTTACTGGGCTTTTAACTAAAATCATAACTGCATGAAAATAACTTTTCCTGAAAAATCTCTGCCGTTTGAAAAAGCCATTCTTGAGATTTCTGATATTATTGTTAATGCTGCTAAAGATAAAATTGCTTTTGTGATCTTATTTGGTTCTTTTGCGCGAGGAATTATTGGGGAGCAGTATACTATGAAAGAACCCCCAACAAACAAAATGCCGTACGCGTAATTTCAGATACACAGAATGTGATTCTTCCTAATCAAGAAATTGATAATGTAGCGCAGATAATAGAAAAAAACTTTCGCTTTGTGTATAATTTTTTTGCTTCAAGGGTTGATAACAATTCGAGTACAATTGATGCCTTAGATGTAGAGGAAATAAGTATTAAAGTTGTTCTGACATATCTCTATATATACAATATGTGGCGTAATACTTACAAAAACAAAGAGAACCTGAGCTTAGACTTTAACAAAAAAGATCTCAGCGATCCCGAAACTGCAGATATAATTTTCTTTTACTTCAAAACAAAATATCCAAATAACTGGTTAGAAAAAAGTGCAATCTTACTAGGAATGAGCGAGTCCGAAGTATCTAAGTATTACCAAAAAAGAGAGCTGTATTACAACAAATAAGAGGCGCATCAGATAACCCAACTTTCGTAATCCAAATTTGGCGCTATTTCTGCTGGAACTTATGGGAATTTAACTGGCCAATCAGACGAGCAAAATGCCAATAATATTTGGACTGGAAGTAGAGTGGGCAGAATGCTGCAGAAAATAATTTTTTCTTTGCTCCTTTGGTTGTTGCTGGGGTAGAAGAATTATTGTTAATGGGGGGAACTGCAATTGCTGCGGCTTATGGGGCTAAGAACACGGCAGATATATTTAAGAATGATGGTAGCGTCTCATCATCAAAACAAAAAACTTCCGGTGAATTGTCAGCTACAGGTGGAATACCAGATCCGGATGATGAAGATAAATTTACAAATCATGCGAAGCAAAGACAGGATGAAAGAAATGTGAGTAATGAAGAGATTAAGGATGCGCTTAAAAGTGGTAATAAATATTATGATCCGAAGAATGATTCAATCAATTATATTAATAAAACTAACGAAGGCAAATATGTTCAGGTTGCTGTAGATCCAAAAAGTGGTAATATAAAAACTACTATCAAATCCTCTCAAATTAGTAAGTTATTAAGACCGAGGATGGAAAAAATTGATTAACATATGAATAAAAAATTTACCAAAAATGATTTGTTAGTAATCTTAAGTGATATTATAGATAAAAAGTTAAGTCCTGAAGGTAAATTGAATAAAATTAAAAAATTTCAGAACATCATGTGGGGTGATGATGTAAATAAAGAGGATCTTTACATATTAACACCAGAAGAAAGTGAAATAATGCTGGATTTGGCATTGGATTTGGATTTCTACGGAGTGAGAATAGATAAAAAAGATAAAGAGTCTGGCATTAAAGATATCGAAAAAAATAATGCTGAACTAACAAGCTTATTAATGGAATCATTTCAAAAACTAGAAAAAACCTAGATTTTTCTCACAAAGTTTGGTGCGGCTTTGGGGTGAAGGTCATTTATAAGCTAGAAAAAAAGCTGCGAGGAACTCTAACATTTTCCTGCAAACCCTGCGTGTTAACTGCCTATTTCCCTTGAAAATGTTTTATTTAGCGCAATTACCGATCGTATATAGAGTTTCTTAGAAAGGAACTTTTGGAAGGAATTTTTATGAGTGGAGAGTTTCTGATTAAAGTAAGTAGAGCAAAGATCAGTTTTATTTAAAAGCCGGCGCTGATTTCGAAATAACCCAGCTTAAGGTGTAATAGCTCAAACTTGATCTGACACTCCGAATTTTCAGGCAGTCAAATTTTGT
>CAZCWN010000100.1:0-3852 GCA_964502375.1 uncultured Rhizobium sp.
CTGCGCTAATTAAAATTAGACTTTTCTCGCTTTAGGAGGCGGGTTTTGGGGGGAAGGTCAGTTCTTGGTTGGCTACTTGCATGTGTCACTAACCATAAAAAATTGAAAGATAAATGGCTGTTCAAAGAAAGTAAGGTCAAAAAACTCTTAATTTTATATGAAAGTCATTAGATCCCTTGTTTAGTTAAATTATACTTATATAAAACACCTAGTTTAGTTTGGGAACATCAATAATGGGTAGCTTTAGTAAAGTTTTATGAAAATTGAGAAAGAAGAGCTAACAGCAATTCTAGCAAAGTTTAATCCTTGGTGGCGTGGTGATAAAATTGCTGATTTGCCCGTTTGGAAAAGAGCGGCTTTTGGTGAGCTTTATAAGTGGATAATAAACCCACCAGCATTGCGCGCAACATTTCTTTCAGGAGCAAGGCAGATCGGAAAAACTACTTTAATTATGCAGGCAATTGATAAGCTGATTAAGGATGGCGTACCTGCTAGCAACATATTTTATGCAACCTTCGATCATCCGCTTTTAAAATTGGCTGGAATTGATGCTGCTATAGAGGCTTGGCGTCAACGTGAAGCAAAACAAGAAGGCGTTGAATATGTTTTTTTGGATGAAGCTCAATTCATTCGCGATTGGGGCACCTGGGTTAAGCATCAAGTTGATTTCAATAAACAGCGCCGAATTATTTTTACTGGATCAGCCACTCCAATATTGCAAATTGATCAAGAATCTGGTGTTGGTCGCTGGCATACTATCCGCTTAACTACTCTGTCTTTTTATGAATATGTCCAATTAAAGAAATTGAATCTGCCAGAATTACCAAAAATCAAATCACTAAAAGAAATTTTTGATTGGGAGAGGAAGGAGATGGATAGAGTTAATGAAATAGCCTCTTCTTACATAGCTCATTTTCATGATTATCTAGTGCGCGGTGGCTTTCCTCAAACTGCACTAGTTGATACGGTTAACCAGGCACAAAAGCTTTTACGCGAAGACATAATCGACAAAGCATTAAAACGCGATATGACCGCAATGTTTGGAGTGCGCTTAGTTCTAGAGCTTGAACAAACTTTTCTTTACTTATGTCTGCATGATGGAGCTATATTAGATATGGTTGCTTTATGTAACAATCTTGGGGTTAAGCGTCCAACTGCACAAAAGTTTATTGAGCTGTTGGAAGCTGCCCATCTTGCTTACAAATTACAGCCCTTTGGTTATGGCAAAGAGATATTAAGAGGTAAGCATAAGGTTTATTTAGCGGATCCGGCAATTGCGCCAGCAGTTATGCTAAAAGGTCGAAGTATCATTGATAACCCTGAAGCATTGAGCGTTTGTGCTGAGTCAGCGGTGTTAAAGCATCTATTTGCGCGTTACTATGCACAGAATGTTCGTTTCAGTTACTGGCAGGGAAAGAAGGATTTAGAGGTGGATTTGGTTGCGGAAATCGGCACAGAAATAATTCCATTCGAAGTAAAGTATCGCTCTCAGCATACTTCTTATGCTAATTGCCAAGGTCTTCTCGAGTTCTGTTCAAAGCGTAATATTAAAAGAGGCTATATTGTAACCAAGTCAACCGATGATTTTGGAATCATCGAAGAACAGAACTCAGACTCTCCTGTAATCTTAAAAATTCCTGCAACCTTATTGTGCTATTTTATGGGCGAGATGGAAATTAGTCATAAAGTGTAACAGGAAGATGACAGGTAAAGGTTCAAACTTGCGTTGGCACTCCGAGCTTTCAGATAGATAAATTTTGTGGCAAATGGGGGGCTGGTTTTGCTTTTCCTAACTTGAGCAACTTAGTATGGTCCCCTCAAACCAACTCTAAAATTTCCTGAATTATTTCATTAGTTTTTGCTTTAATCAGAAATTCTTGTTTGGTGATTGGATCATAGATTTTTGCGTTGATGTATTTTTTTAGTGTTTTGACTGCTATTGATTTGCTAGTTTTGATTTCGATGTATTTGGATATTGCTAGGGCGATGAAGCAGATTAGTATGTGAGCTTCGATTGCTTGTTGTTTATTATCGAATTTGGAAATGCGGAAAGCCTGTTAAACATGCCAGAGATTTTTGTAATGGCTGATGATTTCTGCATTAGGGAGATTGTGTCAGTTGGTGTAGTATCATTTAATTCCGAGCTTAAGTTTATACCAAGATTCCAAGTAATTATCTCTAAAGACCTTATTTTTATTGGGCTCACAATAAAAGTTTGATTTCTTGTATACTACGCTATATAAAAAAGCGCCTTTCTTGTATAGTATAATATGCATGAGTTAAAATTATTCTTAATATATGAACCAAGAATTGGTACAATACCTACAGCAGCAAATAAGAACAACAAAGGAAAGACTTAGAAGATTTACCCATGGGGTAGAGGGAAAAGCACACCCACAACGCTTTATGTTTATAAAATTGCAGAAATATGTGGATGGTTTTTTGGCAAAAAGATCAGAAACAAGGATGGTTATTGTGCCGGGGTTTAGAGGTGTTGGAAAAACTACTATGATGTCACAAATATGTACCAAATATCAGCCTAAAATCGACAATATTTTATTTATTTCAATTGAAGATGTAAAAAATTTATTCGCTGTTGGTATTTCAGAAATAATGTCAGCCTATGAAGAGATCCTTGGAGAAAATTTAGAAAGTATCAAAAAACCTGTCTTAATATTTCTGGATGAAATTCAGAGTGATCCGAAATGGGCTATTAGTCTCAAATCTTTATTTGAAAAAACCACCAACATATTTTTCTGTTGTAGTGGATCATCGGCAGTAGTACTGCAAACTACCACAAATTTAGCGCGTAGAGCTGTATTTGAAAAAATGCCTCCAATGAGCTTTATAGAATACCAAATGACAAAAAATGGGATTTACCCTGTTAAAGAATTAAAAGAAAGAATACGCCAGGCAATTTATTTTTCTAAAGATGCAACTGAAGTGCAGGAGCGCCTATCTGAATTAAAGCCAGCAATTAACCAATATTGGTCAAAAGTAAATCGTATGGAGGTAAGGAGATATCTTTCTTATGGTACCCTGCCTTTTTCTTTTACCATGCCTAATGAAACTGCAGTTTATGACTCTATCTCGTTACTGCTTGATAAAATAATCAAGCAAGACCTACCGATGTTAGGCAAATTCGATAACGATACCCTTAGTGCCATTAAAAGAATCCTTTTTACGATAGCAGAAAACGATACTATTAGCCTAAGTAAGCTAGAAGAAAAAATCCAAATTGGTCGAATTACCTTGGGAAATATTTTTGATGCTTTGGAAAAGGCAGAATTGTTAATAAAAGTTCCAGCTTATGGATCTAATATGACTATTGCCAAAAAGCCTAGTAAGTATTTATTCATGTCGCCGGCGATTAGGATGTCTTTCTTTTATTTTACCGGGCAGGAAGGAACTTATTTGGTCAGACAAGGACAATTACTTGAGGATTCTGTGGGCTCGCATTTATATAGTGAATTTATTTTAAAGAGTCAGGGAGCTATAAGATACGATAGTTCAGAAGGGGGAGCAGACTTCATTTTGCAAATACTAAATTCTAAGCAAATCATCATCGAAGTTGGAATGGGTGATAAAGGAAATAGACAAATCTTAAACAGCAGAAAAAAAATCAACTCTGATTACAATATTATTTTTTCCTCTTATGCGCTAAGGCTAGATAAAGACTCAGATACCGTATCTGTGCCCCTAGATTACTATTTCCTGATGTAGAGAGCCTTTATTTAAAGTGATTCAGAAAGAGGTACTACAGCAAACCATAAAATCTAATTAATTAACAAAGACGTACTATAACATACTAAACTAACCTTGCATATTACAGTAGTTTTTTTTAGGATTGGT
>CAZCWN010000101.1:0-3829 GCA_964502375.1 uncultured Rhizobium sp.
AATTGTAATTTCTGATTACCAAGCCGCTGTACTTCAAAAAAATATCTAGTTTCAGGATTGGCAGATAGTTTAGAATATTTAAAATATAGTAACTCCAGAGCAAGGCTCGAATAGCCTTCCATCCACTGCTGGTATATAAGGTCAAATCTTTCTAATAAGTTTTTAAACTTATTAAGATCAAAATTCTTTTTTATATATAACGGCTTAAAATAATTAAGCTTATTTATGCCATCAATCCTTACACCACTCAACTGCTTTTCTTCTGACCAATATTGTGGTAGTATTTTTGAGCAAATTTCAGGAAGGAATATTATAAATTCATATTCTCCATTAGTATTTTTTCTTTTACCCAGTGGGCGCTTTCCAGAGTAGTTTATAAGCCCAGAAGCATGGCTGGCAGTTTTTCCATATTTTGTCATATAAAATACCTTTTTAAAACTCTATACATCCATCTTTCTGCTTTTTCTTAGGCTATAACGGCTCCGCAAATATAAATATTATACTAAATTCTTAAACGTTATTAGCGCCCAGCTAAATCCTTTTAGAAACTGCAATCGCAAATTTAGTAGTGCTTTTGATGAAGGCGGAAAGGGGCTTAAAATAAAAAAGTTCGGTGGCTTTATTTTCATAGCCGGTGTCGCGATGCTCAAGTTCTTCAAGGCGAAATTTTTCGATGTTCTTTTTGAGAGTTTTTAATTCAGAAGCATTTTCTTCTGAAAGTTTTTCTTGCTCTTCCAGGGTTTTTATTTGCTCGCTATAATGCTCATCAATGGCTTCTTCTACGGCGGTGGTGCAGGCCATAGCTGCTCTTTTATCAGCAAGTGCGGTTAAGAAACCTAAAGCCAGCCCCCCTATTTTCCAGATTGGCTGCATAACTGTGGGCCGAACTTTTTGCCGCTTAATTTCTTCATCAAAATAATCGAAATGCGCTTCTTCTTGGTTTTTCATATGCTGTACCAGCTTAAGTGTTTCGTGGTCCTGCTTTAACTTAAGCGCTGCTATCTGGCCATCATAAATTACCTTAGCGCCGAATTCACCGGCGTGATTAACGCGAATAATCTCATGTAATTTTTTTTGAAAATCTTCAGTCATAAATCAAATATTAAATCGAAAATGAAACACATCGCCGTCTTGCACAATATAATCTTTGCCTTCAAGCCTTAATTTTCCTGCGGCCTTTGCCCCTTCTTCACCGCTAAGATTTACATAATCGGGATAGGAAATTGTTTCGGCTCGGATAAAACCTTTTTCAAAATCAGTATGAATAACGCCGGCGGCCTTAGGGGCGGCACCGCCTTTTTTTAGGGTCCAAGCGTGGCATTCTTTTGGGCCCACGGTGAAGAAAGTAATTAAATTTAAAATTTCGTAAGAATTACGGATGATTTGGGAAAGGCCGGTTTCTTTGAGCCCAACCGAAGCTAAGAATTCCATTTTTTCAGCATCGCTTTCAAGCCCTGCAACTTCTGATTCAATTTGGGCGCAGATTTTTAAAACCTTATAATCATTTTTTTTTCCGAATTCTTCAACCATCTGCGAATATTTATTGCCTACCAATTCATTTTCTTTCAGGTTACAAACAAAAAGCTGCGGCTTAGAGGTTATAAGCTGTAAATTCTTCAGAATTTTTTCTTCTTCCGCTGATTTTATTTCAACAGTGCGCGCCGCTTTTCCTTCTTTCAAAACAGTCAAAATTTTTTTTGCCATCTCAATTTGGGCAACCATTTCTTTTTCAACTTTAGCCTTTTTTTCCATTGCCGGAAGGCGTTTTTCTAGGCTTTCCATATCAGCAATGATTAGTTCGAGTTGAATTAAATCAATGTCGCGCATAGGGTCGACCGCGCCTTCAACATGTGTAATATTTTCGTCTTCAAAGCAGCGAACAACATTAATGATGGCGTCAACTTCGCGAATATGAGAAAGAAATTGATTGCCCAAGCCCTCTCCTTTACTGGCGCCGCGCACCAATCCGGCAATATCAACAAATTCAATTTGTGCTGGGATAATTGTTTGTGAACCAGCGATTTTAGAAAGTTTTTCACATCTTTCATCGGGCACATTCACTTTACCAACATTTGGTTCGATTGTGCAAAAAGGGTAATTGGCTGCTTGGGCTGCCGCTGTTTGAGTTAAAGCATTAAACAAAGTTGATTTACCAACATTAGGCAAACCAACGATTCCGCATTGAAGTGACATTATTTTAAAATAAGAGTTGAGAGGTTGTGAATTCTAAAGTGGCAGTTTAAAAAACGAATACCAAATTTACTCATTTTCCTCCCCCATGCTTAGAAATCTCGTATTAATTTTTCTTTTTTTACTTCAGGGCTGCCTGATTTTTCAAAAAATTACTATCAATGGCAAAGGTGAAATAAGGCTTAAACAAGTTGATTTTGCTTCTCTTAACTCATGGGAAAATGATAACCACAAAAAGGCGCTGCAGGCTTTTCTTCATTCCTGCAATAAATTTTCTAGAATAGCGCAAGATCGTCCTCTTGGCGGACATATTGGCAATATAACCACCGGAGATTTTCACGATGTTTGCGAAATTGCCGAAGTTGTTAAGACCATGAGCGTTAAACAAACCCAAAATTTTTTTGAAAATTGGTTCAAACCATTTCGGGTTGAAAGGCAACTCGGCGGTAGCAAAGGTGTATTTACCGGCTATTATGAAGCCTCCCTTAATGGCAGCAGAGTAAAAACTGAACGCTTTCGTTATCCTGTTTACACAAGACCAAAAAACCTTACTTCTGAGCCTTATTTAAAACGTGAAGAAATCGAGGCGGGGGCCCTTGCAGGTAAAGGTTTAGAGCTGCTTTATGTTGATGACAAAGTTGATCTTTTTTTTATGCATATTCAAGGCTCCGGCCGGGTTCATCTGCCTAATGGCGAGGAAATTAGGCTTACTTATGCAGGCAGAAATAATCATCCCTTCACTGCGGTCAGTAATTATATGATGGATCAAGGTTGGATTGATCGCAAAAATGTTAGTGCCGCGACGGTTAAAGAATGGCTAAAAGAAAATCCGGAGAAAGCCGATAAAGTAATGAATATCAATGCTGCTTACACTTTCTTCAAATTTTCTGATGGTGAATATGTCGTTGGCGGACAAGGAGTTCCGCTCACTACTGAGCGGTCTTTAGCTGTTGATAGCGAAATTATTCCTTATGGGTTACCAATTTGGATTGACACCAACTTGCGAAAAAGAGATGGGTCGAAAGAAAAATATGCCCATTTGTTTATCGCCCAAGATACGGGCTCAGCAATTAAAGGCACAGTGCGTGGCGATATATTTTTTGGATATGGTATGAAAGCAGAAGAAAAGGCCTCATTTATGGCTGCGCAAGGGCAATATTATATTTTATTACCGATAAATGTTGTCGATAAATTAACTAGAAAATAGGGTTTTTAAGTTTGTGGTAAAGGGCTGGAAGCTGGTTATATTGTAGATCAAAACTGCAAATAAATTTTAACCTCTCTGTGCTCAAAACACGTGGTCTTTATATATTTTGAAACAAAAATTTTCTAATAAAATTCTCTTCTTTTTCAAAGATTTCTTTTGCTTCCTCAAAGCTCTGACAAAGAGGGCGCAGCTTATATTGTTCATCAAAAGCATTGCCATAAATCTTCTGAAATTTTTCTTTTTTGTGATTTTTTGCACCCCCAGAAATTGCCAACAAAATTGCCGAAATAGCCAAGAAAGGATTGCTATCAGCCGCAGCAATTCGATATTCAAGGCGTTTATTCTTTGTGGGAACACGAATAGCACAAGTGCGGTTATCAGCGCCAAAGCTTAAATTTATTGGCGCACTAAATTTTCCTTTTTTGAATAAAT
>CAZCWN010000102.1:0-3824 GCA_964502375.1 uncultured Rhizobium sp.
GAATTTAATCCCTCGCACCTATAAATTGAAAAACCGTTTGAAGCCTTATGGCTGTGGGGTTAAAAAGGCTATGGCTCCGCCTTGTGTACATGTTCCGAACTGAGAGGTATGATGAGGTTATGAATTTTGGAAGAGACATTTAGTATTTTTTACAAATCATCTCGATTCATCCTCACATCCCATAAGTATTGTAAAATACTAATTTGAACAACTTCCACCCATTTTATAAGTATGGAATTTTAAGCTTAAATGATCGTTAAGTTTTCTCAAACGCACGTTCGTATCCGTCAAATATAACTCATTTGCTTGTTCAGGCTCAATCAAGTTTTTTAAAATTCGAAAAAATCGACTTTAAGTAAATTTGTCCAGAACATGAAAACGAATAGTTTGCCATCAAATCAGCCATTATTTTCTTCGTCGGAATTTATTTCTGCGATATGTCATGAGCTTAAAACCCCCCTTAATGCTATTGTTGGATTTTCGGAGGCTTTGAAGGAAGATGTTAATAATCCTAATAGGATCAAAGATTGCGCAGAATATGCACAAGAAATAAATGCTGCTGCTATTGATTTGACCAATTTGGTTCATGATTTACTTGATGTTGGACAAGCATCTTCAGGGAATTTCTCAGTTGATATGACTCAAGAAATTGATATATGTGATGTGGTTAAGAGATCTGTGCGCATCAATTATGATTACGCTCTAAGAAGAAATATCTCGATCGACACGCATATTTCTGAGGAAGTTAGATTAATCAAGTTGGATGCAAAAAGAATGAAGCAAATTCTGACCAACCTCATTTCTAACGCGATAAAATATAGCCCAATTCACAGCGAGATAAAGATTTTTGCCAAAAATGTTGTGACTAGTTTTTCTGGGTCATCTGCAAAAGCCTTGGAAATCGCTGTGCATGATCGTGGCTTTGGCATGTCGGAAGATCAAATAAAAATAGCCTTTTCAAAATACAGAACGATTCAAAATCCAAATTCCAAAACTGTTGATTCTTTTGGTCTTGGCCTGCCGATTGTGAAACAATTAGTAGAGTCTCAAGGTGGAAAAATAGAGGTAAAATCCAAGCTGAACGAAGGAACTGCGATCAAAATAATTTTTCCTTACCAGTAATGAAAAATAGCCAGATCCAAAATTTCTTTTGGTTTTTTCTTTTAGCGTGCTGCTGGGGTCCGTCATTTCTGTTTATCAAGGTTGCGGTCGAAAATATACCACCTCTTATTATTGCTAACCTAAGAGTAGCAATAGGTGCTGTACTGCTTTATCTAGTTTTAAAAATTAAAAAAACTGAGTTGCCAAAATTTGGTCCCGCTTGGAAACATTTTGCTGTGATGGGGTTTTTTAGCTGTGCCTTGCCTTTCGCTTTATTCGCGATTAGTGAGCAATATATAGACAGCTCTCTTGCCGCTATTTTGAACGGAACTACGCCTCTTTTTACTCTAATAATTGCGCATTTTTTTACTGAAAATGATCGCCTGACAAAAGCAAAATTATATGGGACTCTAACTGGATTTTCTGGGTTGTTTGTATTGGTGGCGCCATCTCTTTTTGAAGTGGAGGCTAATAGCCTAGGCATCTTCATTGGCACAATGGCTGCGGCTTCTTATGGAGTTGGATTTGTTTATGCTAAGAAAAATATTCACGGCTTCAAGCCACTAGTTGTTCCAACCGCACAGCTTTTTTTAGCATCATTATTTTTACTACCATTTTCACTGATTGTCGAAGATCCGATTCTGATAGATTCTGTTTCTCTTGCTGCAGTTTTGTCAGTGCTCGGCCTTGCTGTTTTTGGAACGGCTTTAGCTTTTGTGATTTATTACAAGCTTATTGCCGTAACGAATGCAACCTATGTTGCTGCAGTAAATTATGTGCTGCCTGTTTTTGGAGTAGGGCTTGGAATGGCTGTTTTAAAGGAACGTCTAACATGGAACTCCTACTTAGGATCACTTATGATCTTAGTCGGAGTCATGATTATTAACGGGGTATTTAGGTTTCTAAGAAAGTGAGTTCTTAAAAATATTTAACCCTTTTTCTAAGTCATCCACACTGATGGTTAGAGGTGGTATCATTTTTATTACTGATCTTTTTGGTCCGCATGTTTCAAATAAAAGGCCGTTATCAAATGCCTTTTTTCTAATTCTTGCGGCATACTCTGAATCGTGAACATCTATGCCATAAATGAAGCCTAGGCCGTAAAGCGAGAAGAGTTTTGGCTCAATAATTTGTGATAATTTTTCTTTAAACAAGCACGACAAAACTTTTGTGCGTTTAGAAAAATTATCATTACTCCAATAATGAAGTAACGCTTCATTGGCAGTTACGAAGGCTAAATTTATACCACGAAAAGTTCCCGTGTGTTCGCCTGGCTCCCATACATCAAGATAAGGCTTCATCAAAAGAAGAGAGAGTGGTAATCCATATCCACTGATTGATTTTGAGAGACATATCATGTCTGGAATAATTCCGGCTCTTTCAAAACTAAAAAAGTCTCCTGTTCGACCAACGCCAACTTGGACATCATCAATGATCAACAAAATACCATTTTCATTCGCAATTTTTTCAATGTGCTGCAGCCATTCAATACTAGCGACATTAATACCTCCTTCAGCCTGAATGGTTTCCATCACAATTGCAGCGGGATATTCAGCTTTATCTATCGATTGTAGATAAGACTCAATTTTTAAATTGTTGGCGGAATTATCTTTATAAAATGGAAGCTCTATGTTGTAGCCAACTGGAATACCTATTCGATTTCTTTTCGGAGTTATTGAAAGCGATCCCATCGACATTCCATGATATGAATTTGAGAAGGATATCACGTTTTTTCTGCCGGTAAATTTTCTCGCGAGCTTTAGCGCTGCTTCAATCGTATCAGTACCAGTTGGCCCGGTGAATTGTATCTTATAGTCTAGATCTCTTTTCTTAAGGATCAGATTTCGGAAATTGTTGATCATTTCCATACGTGACTCTGTTGCCATATCAAGGCTATGAGTGACTCCATCAGCTTGGATATAAGAGATTAATTTGTCTTTGAATAGGGCATTATTGTGCCCATAGTTAAGAGCTCCGGCGCCGCTAAAGAAGTCCAAATACTCTTTTCCGAATATATCGAAAAGGTAGCTGTCTTTTGCTCTTGAGAATATGGTGGGAAAGATTCTTGAGTAATATCTAACGTTTGATTCGGAGCAGATCTCTATATATTTATTTACTAAAATAGGACATTGAATAGGTGTGCGTCATAAGAACTTGGAAATTTATTGTTCCAAGCGAGTTGGTTGTCTAGCTATCGAAACAACTTTAACAAAACTCAACTCAGTATGGAGCGACTCCCAAAACAATTTTATTACAAAAAAAATCGCCTACAGCAGATAAAAGGATTTTGCTATACGGTGCAGAGTGGTAGTATGGCTAAGGCTGCAAACAAAATGGGCTTAACTCCCTCTACAATCACCCTTCAAATTCAATCATTAGAGAGAGATTTAAAGACTAGACTTTTTGAGCGCGACTTAAAACAAATCAAACTAACTCCCGAAGGGCAAATGTTTTATGCTTACGCTATTTTTTATGTTCAGGGAATCGATAATTTATTCGAAAATTTTATAAAACTTTCCCACGATAAAAAAACTGACGTCACTATCAGCATTGGCGGAAATGTAAGCATTTGTTACCTTCTGCCTAAGTATATTCAAAAATTTGAAGTTCTTCATCCAGAAGTAAAATTTCAAATCAGAAATTTAGTCAAACATGATGCAATTAACAGATTAATGAATGATCAAATAGACATTTTGTTTTACTCGATGACAGACAAACTTTTA
>CAZCWN010000103.1:0-3820 GCA_964502375.1 uncultured Rhizobium sp.
TCTTAGCCGTCCAGATCACATCATATACAACCATGATTCTGTAAGCTTATGGGCTGAAAATGTTCACTTAGAGGGCTATGTTAGAATGAGTACTCAAGGAGAAGGGGAAAGATTAATGATTAATTTAGTAAATTGCTCAGGATTTAAGGATGAATTTTCCCGATTATTACCACACGTTACAACAAATAAACCAATGCCATTATGATATCCGTACCAATATCTCAACTATCAGGAATGAATAGAACCTGTTCAATAGGTCAAATTGCCTACATGGATTTTACAATCAAAGAAGCTAAGATTAGATTTGATGTTACGATTACAACCTTGAACATTACAAAACAATATTGGACGCATATTTCCAATGCTAACCGAGTCAATGAACAAGGTATAATGATTACCAAAGAATTAACAGACCTTTCATTTGTAGAACCTGAAATATTAGAAGAGGGTCAAACGATTGAACAATTAAAACAGGATCATTACGATGCTATATTCACCGCTTCTATTCCCGAGTTTGACTTTTGGTGGGAGAATGCTAAACTGGTAAATTTGGAAGAATCTTTGAAAGCTGGTATCTTGTTACTCGATTCACACGGTTTTTACAATCCAAAACAATCTGAAAATGGATAATTTCATCAAAAAATTAGCAAGTTCTTTTCCTCATGCGGACAAAGTTTTGCACTTCATTGTAGGGTCTTGCATAGCTATCCTTGTTCTATGGGTGACGAATGAGCCTTGGTTTGGTTTTGCCGGAGCATTTCTAGCAGGGCTTTACAAAGAATTTACCGATCATCTTAAATCAGGTTCAGGAGGTATTCAAACTTGGTTTGATTGGTTTGCAACAATTGCAGGAGGTTTAGTAGTCGAATTATTTTATCAATTATGAAAAACGAACAAATACAAGTACCTGATGAAATGCCCGTAAAAATTACGGCAAAGGAAGTTTCTGAGATTATCGCTTACTTGGAAAACGGAGCTTTCAAATTTGTAAATCCTGTAATTCAGGCTTTGCAAAATGCAATGATTAAAAGCTATCAGGAAGGCAAGCAAAAGGAAGAAGCTGAATTAAGCTATTCTGTTTCCAACGAAGAAAAGAAGCCTATCGGGGGAGGTGATGGGTCCGCTAAGCCTCCAAGAGATGAATAAGCTTAGGCGAATAGCAAGAGATGTACCGTTTATCATTTTATTGGTAAACGGTATTTCTTTTTTGTCCTCTCAATTTGGATGGTACTTTCATGATAATTGGTGGATAGGTCAAATTACAGGGTCAGGAATATTAGTAATTCTTTACATGGGTTTCTTTGCGTACTTGCATAGGCACTGTTCATATACATTTTGGTGCTTGTTTTTTCTGCTTCTTCTTCACATTTTAAATATTGTCTATTTCTTTATACCTTTAGGTTATTACGAACTTTACGCAGGAATAATCATATTTGCAGGCCTAACCTTTGCAATAATAGCATGGAAAAAATCTTACTATTCGTCAACCAAATAGGCGAAAATACAGCAATAGAACTAACATCAATAGTCCTAAAGATTCTTGATTCTGGACTTTCTACTGGTATATTATTTGTAGTTTCGTACTTCCTTTGGAAAGAATTGAAAGCCGAAAGAGATAAAAACGACTCCTTAACCGATAAGATTATAACGAATAATATCGTAATGCAAGAGCAATTAAAGGACATAATAGAACTTCTTAAAAATAAATAGTAATGGGTGCAGTGATGGATTTGCTTTTCCCTGAGAGAAAGGCTCGAAAGATAAAATTTGATTTAGCGATAAAATCTGCAAATCAGATTCAGAACCTCTTTAAATTATACCGAGAAGGCAATTTTGAAGTAACGCCCGATCAATTGGCATTTACCAAGGTTTACCCACATGATAAGAATAGTCCTGCTATTGTTTGGATTTCAGACACGGATTTAATCGTTTTTTATCCGGCTCATTCCACACCTTACAATCATTCATTCAAAGATAAATCGAAGCTAATTGAATGCTTATCCGGTAAGCTATTTGATAAGAAGTCAAACAAGAAACTATTTCAAGGTGATAAGTTAATTGTAAAGCCTGATAATGATTTTTGGCCATATACTGAAGAAGAATCTTGCTTCTTAAAGGTTTCGATAGTTGACACTGATTCTAAAGAAGGTAGTTTATGCGACTAACAAAAAACTTTTCCTTACCCGAATTTGCCTCAAAAGATGGTGCTTATTTCCCTGAAGATGTAAAGGTCAATTTACAGGAACTAGCAAACAATCTGCAAATCATTAGAGATCATTTTGACAAGCCTATAGACATTAATTCAGGCTATCGAAGTCCAGCACATAATGAGCGTGTAGGAGGTGCTAAAAACAGCTATCATTTAAAGGGAATGGCTGCGGATATTAAGATTAAAGGGGTGGGTACTAAAGTAATTGCAGGTCAAATAAAGATGCTAATGGATGCAGGGAAGATTAAACCTGGAGGTCTTAGAGCTTATCGAACTTTTGTTCATTATGACATTCGAGGAAAATATAAGACATGGTAACCAAATTAATTAAAAATATGAAATCAGTACTAAGAAAAATCGGTTTATTCCTTAAAAAATTGATCGGAGACCTATTCGAACTATTTCGCAACAATGCTGAAATGGCAGTTGCTGTAACTGGAAGATTGAAGGCAATTGTAGAAAGCCCTATTGCGGACTTTGTGACTGACTTAATTCCAGGTGATGTGGATAATCGAGTCTTATCAAGACTTAGAATTATTGTTCCTAGAGTTGCTCAGCAAGTCGCAATTACTTACGGTATCTTAGATGCTAATGACAAAAACTCAGACGCTGTTAAGGCTATTGTGTCTCATTTAAGGGAAGTCAATCCAAATGCAAGAGCTTCATTTTGGATAACTTTTGCAGGAGAATTAAATATCGCTTTGAGTGATGGTAAATTAACTTTAGCAGAGGCCGTATCGCTTAGCCAGCTGGTTTACGCTGAACATAAAAAAGTTACTTCTTAATCCTAAAAGTAAAACCAATTCCCTCAATAAAGGTTTTTGATTTAGCTTTGAAATTGGCTAGGGTAATATTTATCCCTAGCCTTTTCTTTTTCATCAATTCTATTTTTACGTCCTTGGGACTTGTTGGAATTCTATGGTCTGGAATCTTCTTCGATTTCTCTGATTTCATAGGTTTTTCCTATTCTTAGCGGTTTGGACGGTTTTTCTAGTTCCTTAGGAAGTCCGATGTCTTTTTTGAGTCTGTTAAAGCTTTGAAAGCCTTTGTACTCGTTTTTTTGCAAGTTGATTAAGAGCCACATATCAATACACTATTCTAGCTGCTTTCCTCAAATCATTCAATCGCACTGCAATCACGGTAAGCCCATCTACGGACATCTTTGCTTCTTCTAGTGTTTCTGCCTGCCTGAATGCTAATGGGCTTATCTCAGGTATCTGTATAAGCTTAATTAAGGGGTTCTTAGGGTCTAGTCCTCTTGCTTGGTCTGATAACCTATCGTATCCCATAGAAACAAATTGTCTCTTCCGGTCATGTATCTGGAGTTCTACGGCTCCATCTCCATTTTCACCTTCATAGATGAAAAAGAATACAGGTGAGTTTGTCGCTACTTCGCTCTGGATATCCTTCTTGCTTTGAGCTTTACTTTCCGATTGTAGAATTATGGATATTGTGATTCCCAGCCATAAAATGGCAAATGCTTTAATTATAGTTTTCATTGGTTATTTTTTTTAAGTTCTTCAATTTTGGCTCTTATCTCATCGATTTTAGCCTGTTCTTTTTCCTTTTTTTCAGCTTCTTTGGCTGATTTTTTAGCTTCTTTTAATTGAT
>CAZCWN010000104.1:0-3677 GCA_964502375.1 uncultured Rhizobium sp.
ATCACCACTAATAGAGGTACCTTCAGAAGAGCCTTTTCTCTCCTCTTCTCCTTCTTCGATTTCAAGAGCGCGTTTTCTCTCCTCTTCCATAATAGGAAGGGAATTTTTTTTAGTTATAATGATACCAGAAGCTTGGCCACTATCTTTGCTTAAAATTCTTAAAAATTCGCTTAGATTGTAGAAAAGCTTACGTGAAACTGTTGGAGAAAGACCAGAAGTAGCAGCTCTTTCATTTAATAAATCTCCTAGATAAATGGCGACTTTCAGGGCTTCAAATTTTGCTTCGCTATATTGCCCTGTTTTGAAATTATTATAGCGATCTTGAAAGTTTGTAACTAGAAACTCATTACGAGCCAATATGCTTAGTTTTTCTATCGTTGACGTAGTAATTTGTACATCATTTGACACCTGTTCCTCATATAAACCAAGGCTTGGGATAACATTTTCACCAAAAGATAACACATGAGTAATTTGCGTACACTCTTTATCCACCCCTACTATCCTTCCATCATCATTAACTTCGACCAAAACCTTCATTGTCCCAAGCAATATACCACGAATATTAGGATTATGAGAAGTCGTCTCTTGAATAGAATTACTATCATTCAAAATAAGATCCAGACCACCCTCACTTTTTGGTGATGATAATTTTTTTACAAACGCATCAAGTTTCTCAAGAAGAGGTTGAGTAGTTTTAGTTTCTACCTGAAAACTTAGTGTAACACCGACGCCCTCTAAATAGTTAAGCTTTCTCAAAGACTGTGCTATTCTATCTCCGCAACCTTTCCAGGTTTCCCCCCTTTTGGGCTGTTCTATTAAGTAAGAGATATATAAATCGTTCTTAATCTCCCCCAAAATTATGGGAAAATCTCTATAAATTCCCCTATGATCACTGGCTTCTAACACTTTTTTTTCATCTATTAATTTCCACACCTCCTGTGATAACCCACTGTCATCACTTTCCACTTTCAAAAATGAACGAATTGTAGCCTGTACTAATGGCTCTGTTCCTACCCTTTTGCTTACTATATCTTGTAAACGAAGCCACTCTTCCGTAGATATAGCTTCAATCTGTCCTTGTTGCGCCATTTCCTCTGCCTTATTTTCTATCTCAGAAAGAACCAGCCCCCCCTTATTAGCTATCCAACTAAGCAGCTTTTGCTGCTTAATTAAAAAAAGTGAATTTAGATCTTCGACCGTAAACAAAGATGTAATTATAGGATCTCTTAAAAAACCTGATTTACTCTCCTTAATAACTTCAGTTTCAATAACACAGCTAGCAAGCATTAGCTGCCGCAAAAGCATTCTTCTATTGTTAGGGTCTCCCAGTGCCTCTGTTTTATCACTCTCTTTAAATCTTTTTATTAGCTCTTTTATCTCACCAGCTCTGTTTGTGGAGCGTTGATTTAATGCAATATTTTCAATTCCCTGTAGCAAATCAGCGAATGTAACGTGGGAATTTGCGTCTGGCCTACTCATAATTCGGTAATTTATTGGAATTTGAAACTTATGTTCTTTTAGCGACCACTTTTGATGGTGGCCATAGTCTATTTAGAGCATTGCATAATAGCATTTTTTAAACATCAAGCAACAGCTTTCTTAAGCGTTAATAATGGTTTTAAGAGAGAAATTTTTTGTAAAAAAACCAAAAAAAATTCCTAATTCGCAATAAGGCCAAGATGCTTAATAAGATGGCTACTCATTTTGCGGAAGAGGAATTGAATCTAAATATTTTCGATAATCTGAGTTTTTACTGTATTTTTCGGCCAAAAGTTTGAGACGATCATAGTTAATAAATCCTCTCTGCAAAGCTAACTCTTCGATACAGGCAATTTTTAGCCCTTGGCGTTTTTCAATGGTGTGGATAAATTGTGCTGCTTCCAAAAGAGAATCAGGGGTACCCGCGTCAAGCCAGGCAAATCCGCGTTTTAACCGCACAACGCCAAGTTGATTTTTTTGTAAATAAACTTTATTCACGTCAGTAATTTCAAGCTCCCCGCGCGCAGATGGTTGCAATTCTTTGGCAATTTTAACCACTTCGGAATTGTAAATATAAAGACCAGTTACAGCGAAATTTGATTTTGGGTTTTTTGGTTTTTCTTCCAGGGAAACCGCTTTATTGAAGGTTTTATCAAATTCCACTACCCCATATCTTTCAGGGTCAGAAACGTGGTAAGCAAAAATTAAACCACCAATTTTGTTCGAATTTATCTCATCAATTTTTTCAACCAAATTTTCGTGGTTAACCTCTGAACCGTAAAAAATATTATCGCCCAGAATCAAACAAACAGGGCTTTCATCGATAAATTTTTCTCCCAATAAAAATGCCTCAGCAATACCCTTTGGCTGGCTTTGTGTTACGTAAGAAAGCTTTAGGCCATAGTCTGATCCATCCCCTAAAAACTTTTCAATATTTGGCGTATCTTGTGGGGTGGAGATAATCAAAATCTCTCTGATGCCAATATTCACAAGGGTTGCCAATGGATAGCAAATCATTGGCTTATCATAAACTGGGAGTAATTGTTTGCTGATAATATTGGTGAGCGGAGCAAGCCTGGTACCGTTTCCGCCCGCAAGAATGATTCCTTTCACTATTCGTCTCTCATTATTAAATTTCTTTCGGTATGAGTGTTTAGATCTTGAACCTGAAGCCTTGTTCCGCCTGTAGCTGATTCTCTGAACAACACTTTTGCTGAGTGGTAATTATCTTCTTTGGCATCATAAAATTGAATTACGTAACCTTCTTGCACAGTGTTGCCTTTATCAATTTCGACTTCGGCTTTATTTTCATAATCATAACCGCTCCAAGCAAAGGAGGGAGAGGATAAAAGAATTGTTGATAAGAAGAAGGGAATAAAAATTTTTTGTTGTGGTAAAATTTTCATGGTTGACATTTGTTGGTGTTGTTATTTTATGCGCGGCCGTTTTTTGGTTTATAGCTTAATCACAGCTAATTATAACCACGCAGTTTTAGATGTTCATTTCTTAAACTTATTTTTGCAAGAAAACATTTCGGGGCGTAGCGCAGTCTGGCTAGCGCATCTGGTTTGGGACCAGAGGGTCGGGAGTTCAAATCTCTCCGCCCCGACCACCTCTTTCTAAGGTGGACAAGATCTTCAGAAAATCATACTTCTTTCCGTTGCCGCATTTGAGAACTAGTCCTATTTTTATCTATACTTCTGAAGCATTCGAGGCTGGATTCTAAATTATTAACGATTTCTTAAGTTAATACTCTAGCTCTAGCAGATCATCTACGCGTTAAGGTAGCTTTATTTCAGGCTTAAAAAGCTCCTACCAACAAGTAAGTATAAGCAACAAAACTATACGCATGTTCCCTTGTTAAATCGCCGTGTGACCCTTTATTTGTTTCCTCAACGCTCGTTTTAAGCTTTTTGCCAAAATCTTCTAATTGTGTGCTGACTACTGATTTATAGGTTCTTGATTTGCTATTATTTTCAACGAAGCAAACAAGTCGATTTATGTATGATTCTGTAGTTAAGCTAATTTCTAATCCATTCTGTCCTAGCCCCCGAACTTCCCGCTACCTTGGACTAGACTTTTGAGTGATTGATGGACAAATAAGCGTTAGTTTAATTGTTGCGACATTGGTCATTTAAATTTTTATTTTAACCCCAGTCTCGCTTAAGAAATCCCTCTTGCATCCAGTAAACATCTAG
>CAZCWN010000105.1:0-3523 GCA_964502375.1 uncultured Rhizobium sp.
CCTTGGCTTGTTGCACGTCTTTTGGGACGAGAGAGTAACAAGGCACACGACCAGGTATGTATCTGCGAAAAATAAAGCCCTTAGCCTCAAGTGACTTGAGACAGCGTTGGATTGTGCGTGGTGTCTTGTCGGTGTTGGATGCAAGCTTCTTTTTAGATAGCCGAGCGAAGTCATTTTGACCTTGAATTTTGCGTATGATCATAAGCACGTTAGTTTCTGTTTTGTTAAGCTTCATTATTGAATTGTATCCTATGCTAATAATTCTCCAACTCTTCGTTGCCATTTTAGTTGATATACTATTTTCCCATTATCAACCCGAACTGGTTCAGATGATGAATATGGTCTACCTTCATTTGTTGGAATCCATTCTCCACCAACTTTCCATTGCAAACCAGCTTCACGTAATTTTATGTTTATCTTTTGACCGCTAAGGCTAGGCTCAAACATTTTACCTAATTGACTAGGCAATACTAATTGAAGCATGGCATCTTCAGTAATACGCTTTTCTATTTTATTCTCTAATTGCTCAATACGTTTGTCTTGAACGGCTTGCTTGCGTTCAATATCGAGTAATGCTTGTGCCTGTGCTACAAGTAACTCAGTAGAGGACATTTGCTTTTGGCTTTCAAGTTCATCCCATCTATCAATAATTTTGGCTCTAAGATCAATTGAATAGCCAGAAACAAGAATTAAAGTTTCTCTTTTTGGCAAATTAAAAACTTCTCTAGTGTTGTTGTTGCCATAGGTTTGCGTTCCCGAAAATTCGGGAGCGTTAATGCCAAGACTTTCAAACATTTTTTTAATATCTGTCATTACGTGGTCATGGCGTTTGTCAGTTAATTCAGCTATTTCTAGCGATGACATTGTTTTTTGGATTGTGGTTAGTTGCATCATTTACCTCCGATGCTTGGAGGCTACCCTAAATAAAAAAACCGCTTAGTCGCTTCCCCCAAGGCACTGAGAGAAACGATTAAGCGGTCTTTTCGGAGTGCCTTCCGATATGCCTATTAGACTATGTCACATAGATGTGTAAAGCAAAAAATTGGGAGTGGTGTGAAAAAACCTGCCAACAAAGGCAGGCTACGGAAGTTACTGAAATAAGTCACCTTGAGTCATATCCTTATCTAAGCTTGCTAAGTTTTTAGTCATTTGCTCAAAGTAGGATTCTTTTAATTCAATGCCTATGCCTTTTCTCCCCATCTCTACAGATTTATACACTTCAGATCCAATCCCTGCAAATGGCGTAAATACAGTATCTCCTTTATTGGTGTATAGATATACTAGCCTTTCAATTGTATCTAGTTGCAAAGGGCAAATGTGTTTTTCGTCATTGCCGTCTCTAGCTGATCTATATTGCAATGTGTTTCCGTAGTCAATATCCATCCAGACAGGAGATGCAATTTTTTGCCATAAATCAACGGGCATATCTTTATTTTGAACAGGATCAACTCGGTCACCATCTTTTCTAAAAATCATAACATAATCAGGTATACCGACTCTAGACATAGTTGAGTCTTTTTTTACTTGTTTATGCAATAATCCTAGTGCTTTTGTGCGTTGCATTTCTATGACTGGATCTTTCCATATTGTAACTCTAGAATGATAGATAAAACCTGATTCCTCAAATGCTCTAAGAATCAATCCCGAAAAATCTCTTAGTCCGATGTATCCTTCTTTCCCTTTTTGAATTGGAAGATCCATGCAATGAACTGCAATATTCCTACCAGGCTTTAATACTCTAAACAATTCTTTAATTAGAAAGTCAAAGTGGATCATGAATTCTTTCCAGTTTGTAGAATTACCCATATCTTCTAAAGAATCTGAATAGGTATAAAGATCCGCAAAAGGAGGAGAAAAAACAGAAAACCCTATTGATTCCGAATCAATCTCTTTTATTCGTTTTATGCAGTCGCCTTTTAATAACTTATATCGATCGGTAATTACATCATCATTATTGTAAGTTATTTTCCCATGATGATCTTCTTGATTAATTGTGTTTTGCATTTCCATTCTTAGCTCCTTAAATATCCTTTCCTTTTCTTTAATTGTATCCGTTACATTTTGCATAGTATCAGTAGTAATGAGATAAACTATGACTTTCTTATCCTGACCGAATCTGTATGACCGTCTGACTTGTTGATAAAGCTTTTCAAAAGAAAAATCCATACTTGCAAATATTTGGATATGGCACTTTTGAAAGTTCATTCCCATACCTGCGATTTTCCCTTTAGTTATTAATATTTTATATTCAGCATTGGCAAAATCTAACAGGTTTTTTTCCTTATCTTCAATAGAATCAGATCCCTTGACTTGCCTACATCCATAATCTTTTAATAACTTTTCTAGCTTATCGCCTTCTTCATTTTGATTTACCCAAATTAGAATCTGTTCTCCTTTATGTTTGTTAACAGCATCCATGACGCTATCAATTCTATATTCCAAAGTCTCTCTCAACTCTTTATTGAAATCAGTAGCAGATACAGCAGTATCATTAAACAGCATGCCATTATCTTTTTTTGGAGTCTTGACTTGTATCTCATGGTAAGTCAATTCTGGCAGTTTGTATTTTACAGATTCATCCTTATAACCCAAATCGGCAGGGCTAGTTATGACTGTTGCCCATGTCCCCATCCAAGAATAAAATCTTTTCTTCGCATGTCCTTTGAGTCTCCATTTAGCAGTTTCTCCGCCGTCATGCACAAAATACATTGCAAGCATTTCATCTCTAGACATAACATCTAAAAACTCTGAATGATTGCCAAGTTCCATCAGATCATTTGGAGATGGTGTAGCAGTGCAAGCAAGCTTATACTTAGTATTCTTAAAAGTCTCAATAATATTTTCTTTTATTTTGCCTTGAAAGTTTTTTAAAATACTTGATTCATCCAATACTATTCCTGCAAAATTATCTATGTGATGATCTGAGTATTCTAGGTTTTTTATGTTGTCTATTCTTTCATAATTTGTTATGTAAAGATTATCTACAGACATATTCCCAGATCCTATCTTTTGCAAATCATACCCTAACTTTCTAGCTTCATTAATTGTTTGCCCAGATACAGCTAATGGCGCTAAAAATAAAACTGGTCTATTTTCATTTTTTGCAACTTGATATCCCCACTCAATCTGCATAAATGATTTACCAAGCCCAGTATCGGCAAATATTGCATACTTGCCTTTTTGTAATGCCATCTTAACTATATGCTTTTGAAACTCAAATAGCTTGTCGTTAATATCATCACATTTAAACCCAGACGTAATAATGGACTTGGTTTTATTTTTTAAAAACTCTTCGTAGTTCATCTTATTCCCCTTTTATGATATATAATTATATATACCTTTCATGTCAATCCCAAATACTTATTCACAGCATTGCGTATGACTACTTCTTTTCTCACACCCTGCTCTTCAGCCACTCTCTCAAGTTCTGCAATTGTCTGCTCTGTGAATGATGCGTTGACTTGTATATAGTTATGCACCTTGGTAGGCAGTCCCAACTTGGTAAATGCGTTGACGGTCGTGG
>CAZCWN010000106.1:0-3437 GCA_964502375.1 uncultured Rhizobium sp.
ATAAGAGAACCAGTTTTATTCCATGATGCTATAAAGAGCATATTGTACGAGGGCCATAAGCTATTCCTTGAACTAAGCCCTCATCCAGTTTTAAGTGCCAATATCTTAGATATAGTCAACGAGGAGAAAAAAACAGCTATTTCGATCCCAACTTTAAGACGCTTCAAAGATGAAGTATTCGATATAGCAGTGGCTCTATCAGCGCTTTTTACCAATGGTGCGCAAGTGAATTGGTCAAATTACTACGTTGATCATAGCATGTGTGAATTATTGCCGCAATATCAATGGCAAAGGCAGAGGTATTGGAAGGAATCAGATGAATCAGCGCAATATCGATATAAAAAAGATATCCATCCCTTATTGGGAGGGAGAATGCTTTCACCAGAACCGACTTGGTTGATAGATTTAGATGTTGCAAGGCTTCCCTACTTAAATGATCACTGCATTCAGGGAAGTGCTGTCTTTCCTGGAGCAGGGTATGTTGAAATGGTGTTCGCTGCTGCTAACGATGCGTTAGGTGGTTCTGCCATATCTATGGAAATAAAGTTTCATAAAGCGCTATATTTACGAGACGGGCAAATACCAAAGGTACAATTTGTATTAAACGATAGAGAAGGGCACTTTAGTATTTATAGTAAATTAGAGGGACAGAAGAGTTGGGTATTACATGCTAGCGGTCAATTTACCCAACAAAAAAGTAACATGAATTTCTATAAACAAATCAGTTTGGAGGCAATAAGGAGACATTGTAAAAACGAGATTTTAAGCCAAGAGTGCTACTCCTACTTTAAAACCATCGGGTTAGAGTATGGGCCAATATTTCAGGGCATTAATAGACTATGGCAAGGAAATAATGAAGCATTAGCTGAAATAAAAATTCATCCTTTAATAGCAGAAGAAGAATTTTTGTATAAAATTCATCCTGCTATACTGGACATCTGTTTCCAGGTTTTAGCTGCCTCTCTTCCTTTTTCCGCTAAGAATTCACAAGACAAAGCCAAGGTTTATATGCCCGTTAGTGTTCGTCAGGGGGCTGTATATGAATTCCCAAAAACTGGTATGTGGATTCACGGTAAAGTTACACATCACGATACAAATTTATTAGAAGGTGATATTCGTATTTGTAATAGCGAAGGGAAAACGGTGGTAGAAATTCTTGGTTGTAAAGCTACTATTTTGGAAGAACAAGGAAATGCAAAACTTAAAAATATCCCTCAGGATTTTTATGAAGTGCGATGGATAGAAAAGCCGCATCCTGTACTTGCATTACCTGCTACGAACCATGAACAATTGAAAGTACGGATTATATTTGGAGGTCACGATAATTCAATTAATAGCCTATCTTCTGCTCTAAAGGAATTTGGAGATGTGATCTATGTCTATAATGGGGATGCTTATAAAGAGTTACAAACAGGATGCCAATACACAATTAGAGCTGAAAACAGTAGAGATTATGCTGATCTTATTAATAAGATAGAATCTAAATATCCTGACAGCTTTATAGAAATTATTCACTGCTGGAGTATGGAAATGACACGGGTGTCAGACGTTGATAGCATATATTTGAAGCAAGCTGAAGTTTTAGGTCCTCTAAGTATTATGAATATTATTCAAGCTATAAACAGTAGCGGAATAACTGAGAAAACTAAAATATGGGTAATCACTCGGGGAGCACAAATGATTGCAGATTGGAAGGTAGATCAATTTTCGATCGTTCAGTCTTCATTGTGGGGACTTTGCCGTGTTGTAGGCCATCAAGAGCATAAGGATACTTGGGGAGGCATTATAGATCTTGGCTTAGAAGAGAAACAAGAGGAAGTAGCACAATTATTGCGAGAAATTCTCTCTCCAGGTGATGGAGAGGAGGTGGCTTTCCGCTCAAATAAACGATATATTTCTCGACTTTACGAATGTGACAGTTTGGCAGCATCATATCCAATAAGTTTTAAGTCCGATGCAACCTATTTAATTACTGGAGGACTAGGAAGTTTGGGCTTATTAATTGCTAATTGGATTGTAAGCAGAGGAGCTAAACATATAATCCTTATGGGTCGTACAAAGCTCCCACCGCGGTCTGAGTGGCTAATTACTAGCAAAGATAGCAGAGAAGGAGCTTTAATTACAGCTATTCGTAAACTAGAATCTTCTGGAGCAACCTGTCATCTAGCATCCGTTGATGTTCAGGATGAGGAAAAATTGAATCAATATATTTCAAACTTTGAAAAAGAGGGGTGGCCATCAATCCGAGGAATAATCCATTCTGCAGGAATTGCTAAGCCACAGCTTTTAACTCAGCTTGATAGTGAGCAGTTTCAATCTGTACTCAGACCAAAAACAATTGGCTCATGGAATTTACATCGCGCCACTATTGATATGCCAATTGATTTTTTTATCATGTTCTCGTCAGTTGCTTCAGTCGTTGTGTCTCCTGGGCAGAGCAACTATGCGGCAGGCAATGCTTTTTTAGATGTACTAGCACATTATAGGAAATCTATAGGGCTACCTGGTTTGAGTATTAATTGGGGACCATGGGGAGATATTGGCATGGCAACTAATCTAGATCTTGAAGAATACTTTCATCGTAGAGGCATGTTTCCAATGACTTCATACCGCGGGCTTGAAGCGTTTACAAATGCTTTCAGTCGCGATACTTCCCAAGTTCTTATTATGTCTGCAGATTGGAATATTGTTCGTGAAATGAATTATCCACTGGGATCGCCACCACCATTGGTTTCTGAGGTTGGATCAAATAAAAATACTGAAACTATAGATGATGTTTCTTCGCAAAAATTATTGAATAACAGTATTAAAATCCTTTCAGATAAAACAAAAAGTGAGCGTTTACAGATAATAGAAGAGCATCTTTTAGATATTTTGGCACGCGTATTGCGATTAGATCAGGAGCAGCGTAAAAAATTAAACGTTTTCCAACCTTTTAATACTCTTGGTCTTGACTCAATGATGGCCATCGAATTAAAACGTTACATTGATAAAAACTTGCAAGTGAGTATTGCTGTGGTTGATCTTTTAAATAGTTCCAACGCGACAATACTTGCAGAGAAAATTTTGATTCAATTAAATCTGTATGACAGCTATTCGAATCAAGAAAAAGTTGATACTAATCAATTTATAACAATCCAATGAGTAAGTTAGAAACGCTTTCTTCTTTACTAGAACGAAAATCTGTTGAGTTTTTTTATAACCCGTTCTTACTTAAATGGCCTGAAGCGTTGTCAGATAAAGAGTGGTTTATAACGCCAGAGCTGATTTCAATATTCGGAACACCTGAATATGACTGCCTTACGGAATCACAGAAAAAACAGCTTAGTTTTTATGAAATCTTGAATCTATTTAGCATAACAGTGCATGGTGAGAAGTCTTTAGTATCCGAGCTTGCAAAACGACTTTACTCTGAAGAGGTATTCAAAACATCTAAG
>CAZCWN010000107.1:0-3397 GCA_964502375.1 uncultured Rhizobium sp.
TTATCTGCCTATCACTCATGGTATAAAAATTCAAATTTTTCAATTTTTCGCATGAGTCAAAATATTTTTCTAAAGTACGATGATGCTCTTGGTACATCTTTTTACGCCAAGTATGATCATTGATCAACTTATCGGCATAGTAATTTCCAGCTTTGTTAAATTCCTTATCATCAAAAATCATGATATTAACATCATGGTCCATAACACCAACGAACTTAGTTATGGCAGTACTGCCCCCTTCACGTAGCAACTCCGAAAAATTCCGACAACTATAGCCAGTTAAAAACCAGTGGGCGCCGTAAAATTTATCAAATATTTCCCAAGCCATAATTACAAAGTAGTAATCGGTCGAGATTGAGTGATATAAAACTTCCCTTTAGCAAAAGCCCATTCAATATCTTGTGGCTTTTTATAATGCTTTTCAATCTGAACGCAAAGCTTAGCCAATTCTATAATCTGCTTACCAGTTAATTTTTGGACTTCCTGTTTAGTCTTGCTTAAATTTTTCCAAACATTACTGCCAGCGGCTCCTTTTCTAACCAATTCTTTTTTTTGCTCGGCAATGTTAATATCAATAATTGAAAAATCTCTTTTATCTAAAATATAGCTATCTGGAGTAATTTGCCCAGACACCACTGCCTCACCCAAGCCAAACCCAGCTTCAATAATCATTTGATTTTTGTCTTTGGTGACCGGATGCACGGTGAAAGCAATACCGGAAATTTCTGATTCTACCATGGCTTGCACCACCACTGCCACAGAAACTTTCTGATCAGTCATTTTCTTTTCATACCGATAAAAAATTGCGCGTGGTGTAAACAAAGACGACCAGCACTTCTTAACATTAGCCAATAGAGTTTTATCCGTAGTATTTAAATAAGTTTCCAGTTCCCCTGCCCAAGAAGCAATGGAAGAATCTTCGGCTGTAGCTGAAGAGCGCACTGCCACATATTTGGCTTTTAACTTTTTAAATTCCTTAACAATTTCCTCCCCGATGTCTTGGGGTATTTCAGTATCATCCATGATATCTCGGATTTTCTCTGAGGCTTTTTCAATGTAATTTGTGTCAGAAAAATTAACCTAGCATAAAATGGCAATAATCTCAGCTGCTACTTCGCTAACAGAGCTGTGAGATTTAGGGTCAATAAACAAATCAAAAGCTTCAGCCAAAAGGACAAAGCCGGGCGGGACCGGAATTTTAGCTCTGGTCATTTCTCCCAAAGACGCCCCCTTGCCCCCGGCAATTTTGGCGTCTTTTTTTGTTAGCTTAGAAAACGGTAAAATTAAAAGTTTTTTGGGCATATTATTTATTATATCTTTTTAACTATACCATAAACCGTATCAATTTCTACCTTATCTCCATCTTTAAGCAATCGAGTTGCTACTTTCAATCCAACAATACAAGGAATTTTTAATTCCCTCGAAACAATGGCGGCGTGGCACGTCATGCCCCCAATATCAGTTAAAATAGCCGAGGCTTTTTTCATTACGGGCACTATTTCCGGTGTAGTGGCGATAGAAACCAAAATATCTCCGGGATTAAATTTCTTCATATCTGCAGTGGTGTTAATCAGCTTAACTGTCCCATAGACTTTTGACTTGGATGAATATGCTATTTGCCCAGTTAACTCTTTAAGATTTTTCTTAACAGTCTCTACTGCAACATTCTGATCAAACCACTGTTTAGCTACCTGCCCAACTAAAAATTTTTCTCCGGTGGAGCTAGAAAATAAAATACAATAATTAAGCCTTTGATTTAATACACTCACCGCAGGCAATTTCCCAGTTTTAAAATACCGCAGCACCTCATCAACCGTACATACCCCAAATTGCTTAAATGTTAACCCTTCCATTATTAAAAACGGTTTTAGAAGCTCATTGATTGTAAAACAAGCTTTAAACATCATTTTGGTTCTCAAACTTTTAGTTTCCGACACATCTTGAGCGACTTTGAATAAATATTTTTCTGCCGAACTAAAATTTAACTTTAGCAAAGTCTGTAATTGTTTTTTTCGATTAACACTAATGTCATTATCCAAATGTCTTAAATAATCCAAAGGAAATTTGTCGATAGATAAAATCCCAACGATGGAGCTAACCACTGCCTGGGCTGTATATTCCGGCCCACAGTAACTATAATGAGCCCAACCCCAATCCGCAATAAACTTATCGATTCTTTTTTTTACAGCTGGCGGCACTTGCTCAACCTTGATAGTACCTTTGCTAAATAGTTTCTTTAAATTTTTATTTTTATAAATAGTATTTGCTAACTCGATTAAATCTTTCTCTTCTTGATAATCTAAATTTTTGGCATACCGATAAGTGAGTAATCCCAAATACTCGACTGCCTGAACCGGATCAGATACTTTACTCCGAACTGCAGCCTCAACTTCCTTGCTCAAGGCTCCATTAGAAATATCAATGATTGGCACAATCAAACCATATTCGCAGATAACTTGAACCAAAGAAAATAGTTTAGTAATAATTTTCTTTCTGGTGGCTAGCGTTAAATTTTTATTTTTTGAATCACTCAAAGCTTGGTCACACAACTGATCAATTTCCCGGCCATAGTATTTAATTTGCTTAATCATCTGAGCCTCAAACTTTGGATCTTTGATCTTAGCCAGCAAATGAGTCGCTAAATCATTCCACTCCTTAATTTTTGCACCTGCCCTGAATGTTCCTTCGTTTAATTCATAAAAGATGCCATTGGTTAAATTCTTCCCGGCAAATTTCTTAAACTCTGGACCATAGAAAGACTTGATAATTGGATCAAGACCTAAAATATTAACCCCCGGCTCAGAATTAAAAATGTAATATTGTTTTATCGTGCTCATATTTTTTTAACTACTCCTCTGGTGGCATCAACTTCCACCCTATCGCCGTCTTTTAAAACTTTAGTGGCAATTTTAGTGCCAATAACGCAAGGTTTCTTTAATTCGCGCGCAACAATAGCCGCGTGAGAAGTCACGCCTCCCTGCTCCGTCACTATGGCTCCAGCAATTTTCATGGCTGGTACAATATCTGGATCGGTAGCAATTGATACTAAGATATCACCCTGCTTCATTTTATTCATGTCGCTGGGACGAATAATAATCTTAACTACGCCCGAGGCTTTACCAATACAACCAGTTTGACCTTTCAATTCAGAAACAGCTTCGACTTTCTGAATAGTCTTTTTGGCAATCGCTTGTGCCTGCTTGCCAGTATAAATTTTTTCAAAACCTTTTTCTGTATAATAGACAAAAAACTTAGTCCTTTGCTTCAAGACTGCTTTATCAATTTTGCCTGTCAGCAAGGCTGCTTGAATTTCTTGGGGCAACATACAGCGGGCTTGATGTATGGTTATTCCCATCCTTTTAGCAAACTCCTGCAGTAAAAAATTCATTTTGTACAG
>CAZCWN010000108.1:0-3377 GCA_964502375.1 uncultured Rhizobium sp.
AGCATCTCCCTTTTAAGGAGAGGGTCGGCAGTTCGAGCCTGTCATCACCCACCACTAGGTCTTATTATTAAGGCCATACTTTGCGTCCATCACGTTAAGAAATAGATTAAAAAAAGTTTGTCCAGTAAAATAAAGTTAAAATGGACAAACCAATAAGTCCCATCTCAGTTTTTCTGGGGGTGTAGCTCAGTTGGTTAGAGCGCTTGCCTGTCACGCAAGAGGCCGCGGGTTCAAGTCCCGTCACTCCCGCCATTTCCATGTTTTAAGAAGTCCAAAGATGTCCATTTAACCCTTGAAACTCAAGGGTTCGCTTCTAAAGTTAGTCCAACCCCATCCAAGAAAGTCTTACTAAATTTACCCCCATTAGAGGGTAATTATGGGGTTAAAAATTTACCCCCTAAAATAATTACCCCCAAATCCAATGCCTCTTACAGACATTGCGGCAAAAGGAGCTAAGCCAAAAGAAAAGCTCTATAAACTTTCTGATGAGAAAGGTTTATTTCTATCCGTTCGTCCAAATGGTGGTAAATACTGGCAAATGAAATATCGTTTTGACGGTAAAGAGAAAACTTTGTCGTTTGGCGTTTATCCAGAAGTTTCATTAAGAGAAGCGCGCGATAAACGAGATGAAGCGAGAAAGAAAATAAAAGATGGAATTGATCCATCAGAAGAAAAGAAGTTGGCAAAGCTCACTCGCATGATTGATGCGGAAAATTCTTTTGAAGCCGTTGCGCGCGAATGGCACTCAAAGCAGAAAGATCGCTACACTGTTAAACATCATAAAGCAGTTTTAACCAGATTAGAAAATGATGCCTTTCCCCTACTCGGCTCAAGGCCAATTGGTCAAATCAAAGCGCCGGAACTTTTGGTAACAGTTCAAAAAATTGAAAAAAGAGGCGCAATTGATTTGGCTCACCGCGTACTACAAACCTGCGGGCAAATCTTTCGTTACGCCATTGCAACAGGCAGAACAGATCGCGATATTTCTGCTGATTTACGTGGCGCCCTCACCGTCCGCAAAAAAGTAAATCATGCAAATTTAAAAGAAGATCAGCTCCCAGAGTTTTTACAAAGATTAGAAAATTATCACGGCGAACCACAAACCAAAATAGCTCTACAAGTTCTAGTTTTAACTTTTGTCAGAACCTCTGAATTGCGTGGCATGAAATGGAATGAGCTTAATTTCGAGACAGCAGAATGGCACATTCCGGCCGAGCGCATGAAGATGAGAGAAAAACACATCGTGCCGCTTTCAAAGCAAGTGATTGAGTTGCTTAAGCAAGTTAGAAGACTTCACAACAATCCTGATTTTGTTTTTCCAAGCCGTATCAACCCAAATAAACCAACCAGCGAAAATACTTTGATCTATGCAATTTATCGCATGGGTTATCATTCCAAGACAACCGCGCACGGCTTCCGCGCAACAGCATCAACAATCCTAAATGAAAAAAATTTTCGTGGAGAGGTTATTGAAAAACAACTTGCACATGGCGAAAGGAATAAAGTTCGTAAAGCTTACAATCACGCTCAATATCTGCCTGAACGCAAACAAATGATGCAATGGTGGTCTGATTTTTTGGATAAGATAAAAAATTAAAATAGCTCAATAAAATATGTTTGTATTCATGACCAAATTAGCTAAAAATAGTCACAAAAAATAACACAATTTATAAAACCTATGTCATTTACGAAAAAAATTAACATCTTCTTGGATGATGCTCTTTCTCAAGGAGTTGTGGATTCAGCTGCAAAACAAAAACTACAAGCATTTGCAGAAAATTATGAACGTAAATCTGTCGCATCTTTCCTTAATATTGTCAGTCTTTTTGGCGGGATCGCAATTATTCTTGGAACAATTCTTATAGTTTCTCACAACTGGCATCAGATTCCAAATTTAATCAAAATTCTTACTTACATTTTAATACTTGCTGGATTCCACATTTCAGCTTACATGTTGCGCGAAACTCATCCAAAAATTTCACGAATTATCTATTTTATAGCTGCAGGCTATGTTCTTGCTGGTATTGGATTAGTTGCACAAATATACCACTTAAGTAGCAAAAATGGTGAAGCCTATTTGATGTGGTTTTTTATGATTTTGCCAATGGCTCTTTTGTTGCGTGATGGATGGATTGGCGTTATGTCTTTGCTTGGCTTTTATTTGTGGGTCAACATCAACGCTAATCTAAATTTTCACACTAATTGGCAAAGTCAGGTCATGTTTATTACATCAACTTTTAGTAGCATGATTTTATTACCGAGAACTTTTAATCGCTTAAGCGATTCTTTTGATCATGCAAAGTTGGTTGGCTATATTTCTTTAGGATTGATGACTTTGGTAATGGGATTTACTCACGAGATTTTTTCAAAAGATTCAGGCGGAATTACTTTACATCCGATCACAATTACTATCATCGCCTTCAATACGATTTGTTTAGCAATTACTCTTACCAAAAATCTTCACACCAAGACAAAACTTCCTGACATCCTTCAGATGCCAGAACTTATCATCTTAGCGTTAAGCATAATTCCTTTAATTACTTACATGGATCAAAAAATACTGATCTCAATTTTATATTGGATAGTTTGGTTTTGTGGTGGCGGAGCTATGATTTATAAGGGCGAGATGGAAAGAAGTAGAGGGCTGATTAATGCTGGAATATGGAGTGTCATGATTGGTTTGATCGCTAGATTTGTGGATTTAGTAGGAACCATGCTATTCACAGGATCAATGTTTATTCTCTTCGGTATAATACTGATAGCAATTGCCTTCGTTGGAGAAAAGTATCGCAAACGCCTAATAAATAATGTTTTTAGAAGTCATGTCACACAAAAATAAATTACTCTTTCTGGTAGTAGCAATTCAGGTCTTATTTTTTGTTGGTTGGTATTTCCTAGAGCATAACAAACTACACAATCCAGAATCACAAACAATTCTTGTAAAAACCATACCAGTCGATCCAAGAGATTACCTAAGCGGAAATTATCTAACTTTAAAATATGAATTCAGTGATTTGTGGCGTTTTAAAGGCCAAAACCAAAGCATTAAAGAAGCTACTGGTAACGAAATTTATGCGGTTCTTAAAAAAGATGGCTCTTGGTATGTTCCTGATTATGTCTCATTAGAAAAGCCTTTGGTAAGAGACGATCAAGTTGTGATAAAGGGAAAATATACGGGTAATTTTGGACGTATAGAATATGGAATAGAAAAGTATTTCATTAACGAAAATACAAAGGAACCCAAAAGAGAGGATAAAGTTGAAGTTATGCTAGTTGTAGGCGAAGACTTAACGGCAAGAATTAAAAATTTGGTGATAAATGATATAGTGCACCCTTCTCGTCAGGCCACCATCTCCAAAAACGGTTAGACTTTTTTT
>CAZCWN010000109.1:0-3242 GCA_964502375.1 uncultured Rhizobium sp.
CGATGCTGCTGAAAAAATCACAACTGTCGGCAGTGCAGTTAAATATATTTCTGACAATATGTAATTTTGTTTAACAAAACTAAAAAAGGCCTCCGAAAATTTTTCGGGGGCCTTTTTTGTATGCTTTGTTAGAAATGAAAAGGAAGTGGAAAGCTCTGTTTTTCTTTTGGGCTTAAACTATCTTTTTTCCTTAGTGGATTATCGGTTAGATCCTATACTTAATCGGATCAACTCTTCCAGCAGCCCTGAAGCCTTCCATTCTAAGTTTACAGGAATCACAGTGGCCACAGGCATAGATTTCGCCATTTTCCATCGTTGGATCATAACAACTATGGGTTTTGGAATAATCCACTCCAAGTTTTAGCCCTTTTTCTATAATCTCTTTTTTAGTCATATGAACAAGGGGGGCGTGAATCTTGAAATGCCCTTTATTTTCAGTGCTGGCTGCACAAGCTAGATTTGCCATTTTTTCGAAACTTTTTATAAATTCATCGCGGCAATCGGGATAATTACTATAATCAATAGCATTTACCCCAATGACAATATCAAAGGCGCCAATAACTTCTGCATAAGCCAAAGCGCAAGAAAGAAAGATTGTATTTCGAGCAGGAACATAAGTTATGGGGATATTCGAATTAGATTTGTCTTCGGTTTGCTGATCTTTGGGAACAGAAATTCCTTCATCAGTTAAGGCAGATCCACCAAATATTCTTAAATCAACTTTTGCGATCTTATGTTCTTTGACATTGAATGATTCAGCGATTTTTTTTGCTGGTTCTAATTCAATTTCATGGCGCTGTCCATAAAAAACGCTTAAGGCATAAACTTCAAATCCTTCGGCTTTTGCCATAGCCAAAACCGTTGTTGAATCGAGGCCGCCGCTAAGTAAAATGATCGCTTTCTTCATAAAAATTATAATTTAATTTAGGCTTTAGCTTGACTTATAAATTATTGATCAAGCCAGTTTTAAAGGGGTGGTTAGCTCAGTTGGTTAGAGTGCTACGTTGACATCGTAGAGGTCGGAAGTTCGAGTCTTCTACCACCCACCATCCCAAGTCTTGTTAGTAAGTATCACACTCTTTCTTTAGTTTATTCTTTTTTGCAAAAAGAGAAGGCAAAAATTATCTAACCCTTTCCTAACTTAACATTGCAATCAATGGCAATTACTCCAGAAACCCAGGCTCAACTGAAACAAGCCTTTGAAACGCTTAAGAATCTTTCCCGCGCAGCCGAAAGTGGCGTAACAGAGTGGGGGTCAGAAAATGGCGTTGAATATATTATTGTAGGAGGGCCTGAAAATCCAGCTCTGGAATTTAGGCTGGGGAGTGATGGAAGTATAGCTTATCCTGACCCTGATGATATTGGAGAATTTGTAATAACTAAAGAAGACGAAGAAGGAAGAGCTACCGCAGCATTGGCTCAAATACAGCCTTTAATTCAAGGTGTTCAAGCTGCTGAAGAAGTTACGAATTCCCAAGATATTTATGAAATTGGTCTGGAAGTATTGAGGGAATATAAATTTCCTCAAACAGCAGAAGATATTACTGCTTCTAGTGAAGCCTATAAACAATTGAATGTAATAATTAGTAACGCTGAGGGCTCACCACAAGATAAGAAAAAAAGAATTTCTGAATTGCAGTTACCCCAAACAGATTTGGCCATACAATTTTACGCTAAAATTGCAGGAGAGATATTGGATTTAGGTTTGGATGAACAAAGTCAAACCGATGCCTTACAAAATCTTTCTGATGCATTTTCTTCTTTTCTTGCTGATTCAAATGATCGTGGTTCTAATGCAGTTGAGGATTTTAATAATTTTTCTATTGCCATTCAGGACTTTTTACATGTTGAATCAGCCTCAGGGCGGGATGAAACACAAAAAGTTGTAGATACTCTTTACAAGGAATTATTACCAAAAACCCATGCGGCTTCTGTCGGGGCTCTAGAGAATAATAAAGTAGCGAAGAAAACAGAGATTGAAAATCCTAAAGAGACACAGAAGGAAGAAACTCTGAAAAAAGAACAAAGGGAGGAAGAAAAAGTAAAAAATCAAACCTCTTCAGCTTCTCAAGCTTCTAATACTCCTACTCAACCAAACCAGTTTAATTCCTCACAACAACCAAACCAAGAAGGAAAGGGAGATTCTCGCATTCCAAAAAAAGATTTATATAAATTAGGCACTTCGGCGTTAACATTAGCCGCGTGCTTCATTCCAGCTTTTGGCCCGGTGGTTGCCATAATTCTGGCAGCCACATTTATAATGGGTTATGATAAATTAGAAAAATCAGGATTTTTTGAAGAAATGGGAAACAATAACTTCTCTACTAAAGCTAGCACCAATACTGCATCAAACTTCTCGCAAACTACCACCGGCCAGAAAGCTGGAGAGGTGGCCAAACAAACCAAAGAAGAGTTAGAAAAACAGCAAAAGAAGCTGGAAGATGAAAAAGGAAAATTAAACGAAACTGACAAAGAAAAACGCTCTCAGCAATATACTAAATCTGAAGCGTTGAATAATATGGATAAAGCCTTGCAAGAAAAGAGAGAAAAAGAGGCTCAAGAGAAAAAAGAACAACGCGCCGAGAATAAACAGAATCCTTTTGATATATGGGAAGATATCTCTAATGGACCGCTTATTCCTGAGAGGTTATTTTCAGAAAAAGAAAATGCCCAAAACCAAGGAAATGGAACCAAACAGAGCTTAAGCTCAGAGGAAGAACGGAGACGAAAACACGCAAAAGAGCTTGCTGAAGAAGCGAAAAAATTTGTCGAAGAAAGAGGATGGCTTAAGGATGACACTGTTAAAATGGAAAATGTAGGAGAGGGGCAGACTTACCATAGCAATGCTCCATCTGCTCCGAAAGACCCTGAACAGGATAAAGGCTCAAACCATCAATAGTTTTTTCTTAAAGATTAGCTGCGTAATACAAGCTAAATAATTATCTAAATTTGATAAATTTTATTTGAAGAGATTAACCAAAATTTGGCCAGAAGGCCAATTTAATGTGGTTAATTTGCGTTTTTTTCCTTGGATTTGCTTTATTTTGAGGTGGGATTTCTTTTGGGTTTGTAAGCACAATATACCAAACTAAGATTCTATACACCTAATTAAATCAAATTAGAATTCCCGCAGCTAATTGTGGTTTAACAATTTTACGGAGGTGTTATGGCCAAAGCTTATTCTGTGGATTTAAGGAAAAGAGTTTTTGCTTTACTTGTTGAAGGTAAATCAAAGTTATTTA
>CAZCWN010000110.1:0-3222 GCA_964502375.1 uncultured Rhizobium sp.
TGGCCGGTCATGAATTTAATATCGCTTCCAGCAAACAATTGTCGGAAGTTTTATTTGAAAAACTTGGCCTTTCCACCACCAAAAAATCCAAAAAAACTGGCGCCCTTTCAACTTCCGTTGGCGTTTTAGAAGAGCTGGAAATGCTGGGCCATCCCATTGCTCGTAAGGTTTTAGAATTCCGCAAATTTTCTAAATTAAAAAACACTTACACCGATGCTTTACCAAAAGAAATCAATCCAAAAACCGGCAGAATTCACAGCCATTTTTCTACCATTTCAACCATCACCGGGCGGCTCAGCTCTAGCAATCCTAACTTACAAAATATTCCCATAAAAAGCCCCGAGGGGCAAAAAATTCGCCACAGTTTTATTGCTGAAAAAGATCATCTTTTAATTTCTGCGGACTATTCCCAAATCGAGCTGCGCGTCATCGCCCACGTGGCCCAAATCAAAAGCTTAATCCAGGCCTTTAAAGAAGGGAAAGACATTCACAAAATCACCGCCGCGCAAGTTTTTAAAATTCCTGAAGATAAAGTTGATTCAGCGCTGCGCTACAAAGCCAAAGCAATTAATTTTGGAATTATTTACGGAATTAGTGCTTTCGGGCTTGCGCGCCAGCTTGGCATTTCACGCCATGAGGCAGGAGATTATATAAAATCTTATCTCGAAACCTACCCCGGCATCGATCTTTATATGAAAAAATATATCGAATTAGCGCGCACTAATGGCTATGTGGAAACTTTTTCCGGCCGCAAATGTTTCATCAATGATATCAATAATAAAAACCCTGCCATCAGAGCAGAAGCAGAACGATTAGCTATCAACGCCCCCATTCAAGGCAGCGCCGCAGATATCATCAAAAAAGCGATGATTAATTTGAATAAAAAATTCACTCAGGAAAAAATGCAGGCAAAAATTGTGTTACAAATTCACGACGAATTACTTGTGGAAGCGCCAAAAGAAGAGGCAGAGGAGACTAGTAAAATCATTAAATCAGTCATGGAATCTGCCTTTAGGCTAGATATTCCGCTAAAGGTGGATGTAAGCGTGGGAGAGCGTTGGGAGTAGTTCGATAGTCTGTTATAAATAGTAACTATAATATGTGGCTATACTCATTCTGAGCCCTTTAAACAGTAAGGTAAAAAGCACCATATAGTTTTTAGTCTAAACATTGCAAATAATTAGCAGCAATAAAGCTTTTCATTATTTAATTTCCCTTCTCCATGATTATAAAATTGCTTTTAGCTCGCTACTTACTAAAAAGCCTGCCTCATTAAAGAAATGAGACAGGCTTTTGTAGGAAACGACAAAGGTTATAAATCTTGCCCTAACCTGCCTTGTTTTAATCTAGAAACAGCTCTAGCCAGAGGGCTAACTCCTGGAGTCACAGACGTATCTGAGGTTTCATCAGAAAGTTCACTGAGATATGTTAAAGAAGTTGAAGGCTCCCTGCTCATAGTAAGTTGCGTTGAAGGGCTAGAAGGTTCTGGAATACGACTACGTACTGTAGCTCTTGCATCTTGTATAATACTATTAACCTCTATCTTTCCACGTGCGATCTCTCTCGCATTTTCATCAATCTCGCTACTGGTAACCTTTTTTATATTTTTCTCAATTTCACTACGAACCGTCTCTCTTACATTTTGTATAATTTGGTTAATAGCATTATCATCAAAAGGTTCGTGACCTAAATTAGCTACACCTTTTAAAACCTGGCTTCCCTTAATATATTCGTGGATCCTAGCAATGCTATTTTCATCATCTCGAAGAAGAAGCGTCCTAAGCTCTCTATCCTCAGATACTCGCTGCTTAAATAGACGATAAACAGTTACTGCCACCTGTTTAGGCTCTAGCTTAGTCAAACTTACTCTGTTGTCATTACTTAATCCATTTAGGTCTGGATTATTGTTGTTTCTAGACTCATGAGAATCTTTTCTTTCTTCAAAAGGTTTATTGGTATTAGTTAGAACCTGTTCTCTCTCTTCATTATTTGCATAAGTAACAGTATCATGACTTGTATTAGAAATAGTAGAAACTGGAGAAAATACATCTTGAACTGTAGCTGTATCAGTATCGTCTCTCGAAACTGTAGACAATAGATCTTGGACTGTAGCTATATCAGTATCATCTCTCGAATCTTGAGAATTTTCTCTTATTTCAACCTGCTCTCTAGTTAGAAGTTCTGTGGTATCGTCATCCCTTGTATCAGAAACAGTAGAAGATGAAGAGAATCTATCGCGCCTTTGGCTAGTATTGTCTTGAGACTCTTGAAAATCTTCTTCCTTAAAGTAATCACCAAAATAATGGCTAACTAGCTGTTTAATAGTGTCGCGCTCCTCCTTATTTGAACATTTGTATTTAAAATTTTCATCAGACAAGCGTTTGGCTAAATACAGGATTTGGGTTAGAGGTGATAATTTTTTTAGATCACAATCTGCTTCACTTACACTTCTATTACATTCTCTTAATAGTGCTGCCAATTGGAACACCTCACTATAATTATTTATCAATACTAAAGGATCTCTTATCTCTATCCTTCTTTTAAGTTCTTGTATTAACCTCTTAACCTTCGAGGCCTGACAATCAGTGTTATATTGCGTATAATATACATATGGTGATATATTTACTGGTAGAGAGCCGCTTTCGCTTATATCCCCCTCAGCTCTCATCTCTATTGGTATTATTTGATCAATTATATACCTCCCATATTCCTTAACCACACTGTGAGCTAATTTGGGACCTGTTTGGGAGTCTGATTGGGTATCTAGTTGCTGCAACCCGCGCGCTTGCATAATTGCGTCATAAAAGGCCTTAATTTCTTCCTGTCTATCAATCATATTGGCAATGGCAGCCTCCAGAAGAAATTTAAGATGATCATTACCACTTCTGAATAATAATTCACTTCTAGTGGCAGCTAAGGCGATATGGGTCAAACCCAGCGGAGTAATACCACACTTACCCGCAAGACTGACTAATGGGGGAGTTGCATCTTCGTAAGATTTTGGAGTATTTTTTGGTAACAAAACTATTCCATCGCTTTCCGGTGCTTCTACATCGCGCTCAGATAAGTCAGCCATATCGTGTTTTACTTTTTCATCGTCGCTAGATTTTAAGGTGCCTGCAGGTAACAGACTTTCTATATCGCCCTTACTCTCTTCCCCTGGTGAAGACAAGATAGCCTCATTCTGCTTATTTCCAGGCAAACTTTTTAAGATATATTTTG
>CAZCWN010000111.1:0-3160 GCA_964502375.1 uncultured Rhizobium sp.
ATTAATGAATGATCAAATAGACATTTTGTTTTACTCGATGACAGACAAACTTTTACCATCTGAATTAAATTTTTTCCCTGTGGTTACTTATCCTCCAATACTGCTTACCAATAAAAGCCATCCACTTGCTAAGAAAAAGAAAATTACTCTAAACGACATAAAGCAGTATAAACTTTTGAGATTAGATCCTAAATTTATCACAGTTGCAAATTTTGACGAGTTAGCAATTTGTCATGGCCTTGAAACCAAGATTGAATTCGAAATGGCTAACTACGAAATTCTAAAAAAGTTTGTTAAGGCTGGCGTGGGTATAGCAATTGTTTCAAGTATCTGCCTTGAAGATGAGGAAGACAAAGAATTGGTTGGAAGAAATTTATCAGATCACTTTCCAAGTCTGACATACGGCATCATGATTAAAAAAGGCAAAATTGCCCACCCGTTGCTACAAGAATTTATGAAAATGCTGCAAACAGAAAAATTGTTGCAAATCCAAAATGGAAATTATTTTCCTTCTAATTTACGAAAAGCTGCTTCTATGACTGCTGCAGTTGCTGCGTGAAATTCTCTATCAATGTGATTTTCATTAACAAACTTTAGTTGTGATTGAGGGGTTCTGATATGTGTTCCATCCTTTATTTGCTGCAATGTTTTTAGCATTAAATCTGCGCATAAGTAATTTATTTTACTGAGTAAATTTACGTAAGATTTGCAGGTTTTTAGATCTATAATTTCTCTCATTAAAACATCTCCAGTATCCACGTTTTCATCAATAAAATGAATGCTGCATCCTTGTGGTAAATCATTGATGATTGCCCAGATATAAGGGTAGTTTCCTTTAACGTCTGGTAAGTATCCGGGGTGGGAATTCACGGTGCCAATTTTTGGAATGGACATGATGTTCTTTTTCATCACCCTAGTGTCGCCTAGTACGATCAAGTCCAAATCAAATTTGCTTAATAGTTCTCTACATAGGTCATTATTATGATTTTCAACTTGAGCCAAAGGAATATTTTGATCGGCTAAAATATTTTTCGTCAGAGGAAAATTTACTGTCTCATTTTTAAAAGCCGAAACAATGCTAGCTCTATTTTTGACAGCTAGTGATGAATTTTCCTCTATGATGATTGAGGGAATAAATCCATTCTGAATAAGATGTTGTAAGATAATGTTGCCACGTGGGTGATCTTGTAAATTGAGATATGCAAATTTCATAAAGCTGTCAAAAATTTCTAAATGTGGATTAGAGTTGGTTATAAAATATCCATTTGATTCTATTAAACTATCCAAAAACAACGTGAAATAAAACTCGTTTGTTTTTCTAGCGAGCTTAGATTCTTATGGCAATCGTTCACCACCCGCAAACCTGTTAAAGCGTGTTGCGCTCAATACCTCCAGATGACGGTAATGTTGTCTGGAGGTATTGCTAAAAAACTCCTTCAATTTTTTTGAAGGAGTTTTTTATTTTGAAAGTACCACTCATCATCAAGATAAAAATGAAGTCAATTTCTAAAACCAAATCTATCGAAAGCATTATTGAAGGTGCGAAGAAAAATTCTTTAAAGAGAACTTTAGGAGCATTTGATCTAATTCTTCTTGGTATTGGTTGTACGATTGGAACTGGGATTTTTGTACTCACCGGAATCAATGCTGCCAAATATGCTGGTCCTGCAATTTCTATTTCTTACTTATTAGCTGGCATAGTCTGTGTTTTTGCTGCCTTAGCTTACACTGAATTTGCTGCTATGATGCCGGTCGCAGGAAGTGCTTATACCTACTCTTATGTTGTGATGGGCGAGTTAGTCGCTTGGATAGTCGGCTGGTGTTTGATTTTAGAATACACCGTTTGCGCCTCCACAGTCGCCTCTGGTTGGTCTGGATATTTTGTTGGGATTTTAAAAGCAGGAGGGGTTCATATACCAGATTATTTAACTAAAGCCCCTGCAGATGGTGGCTTAATTAATTTGCCTGCAACTTGCGTCTCCATTTGCGTTGGTTTTTCTCTAATATGCGGAACCAAAGAAAGTGTTATAGTTAATCGTATCCTAGTTGCTGTGAAATTTTGCACGATTTTTGTTTTTCTTTTGGTCGCCGTACCTCATGTGAAAGCGATTAATTACGCTGAATTTATTCCATTTGGTTGGGATGGTGTTATGCTTGGTGCAGCAACAATTTTTTTCGCTTATATCGGCTTTGACTCAGTTGCTGCAGCAGCCGAAGAAACTAAAAATCCTAATCGTGATTTACCGATTGGTATCATTGGCTCATTGCTAATTTGTGCCTTGCTTTATGTCTTGGTATCGCTGGTGTTAACTGGAATCACTCACTATAGTGAGCTTAATAATCCTGAGCCAATGGCGTATGCTTTAAGACAAAATGGCAGTAACATTGGATCAGCTTTAGTTGGAACAGGAGCTTTAGTTGGAATGGTAACGGCGATGTTGGTAATGATGTATAGCCAATCTCGATTATTTTTTGTGATATCGCGCGATGAATTAATCCCATCCATTTTTTCCAAAATACATAAAAATCTAAATACCCCATACATCAGCTGTTTGCTTGTAACCATCGCAGTTGCCTCAGTTTCTGGCTTCGTTCCAATCAATACCATAGCACGCCTTACAAGCCTTGGCACCTTATTTGCATTCACCATTGTCGCCATTGGCGTTGTAATTCTGCGCATCAAAAAAACAGAAATACACCGACCATTCAAATGCCCCGCTGTTTTTGCGACTGCTCCAATAGCAATAATTACCTGCAGTTATTTGGTATATACTCTGTTCTTAGAGGTCGGAAAACTATTCTTCATTTGGCTAACATTAGGCCTCTTAGTTTATTTTTTTTACAGTCGCAAAAAGAGCCCCCTCTATATCAAATAACAATCTAAATTAAGTATAAAAATAAAAAAGCTCCTTCAAAAACCTGAAGGAGCTTTTTTATTTTTCTGGAAGGTGTCGGGGACCACCACCACGCAAACCCGGCGTGTGTACTCATATTTCCTATAAAAGTTTTGTATTCTGGTACACCCCCGACAAGGGAAATATTTTTAGAAGAGATAGTTTTTGGCAAGAGAAAATTCTTTAAAAAAGATATAATGAACCAATCCTTGCTAGATACTGTCGTCACGAGTTGTAATTTTATTTAACTGAATTATGATCTCTAT
>CAZCWN010000112.1:0-3063 GCA_964502375.1 uncultured Rhizobium sp.
CAAACTTCTCTTTGTCTCCTTTCTTCTCCTCTTTGGAGCGTTCTTTGATGAAGTCGGGAAGTTTATTTTTCTTTAGAGCTTCCTTTAGGTTTAGTGTCATTATTAAGAATTATTATTTTTGGGTCAGTAGAAAACTCCCATGTTGATCAATAAATTGTAATTTTGCTGTTGGGCTGGCCTTTGTTAAAAAAGAAAAAGTATGAATTAACCAAGCTCCTGCGTTAGCTGCTTTTGATAAAAAATTTATCCGACAATCATTTCTTATATCTGATTGATCAAAGCCAAAATCTCCTCCATTATATTCCAAAGTGCAGGAATGAAATTTACAGAGAATAAAAACTTTGCCATCTAGTCTTACTGTCTGAGAAGTGAAAGTTTTATTAACCACTTCCTCTAATTTCATTGGTTTTTGCTCCTCAATTTTTTCTTGAATCGTTTGAGGTTGTTTTGATCGTAGTGCGTTTCTGACCATCAGACCAATTAATATTCCTATTGAGCAGAAGAGAAAAACATAGGTTGCAGGAAACCCGTCGAATAAGCTAAAACTCATAGCACCACCCCCGCTAATAATTGTTGGCCAATTGATTTTAGCAAAAGTAATGATATTAAGAACTGCGTCAGTTTTTTGGAGTTTGGACATAAAAATTTTCTAATTTCATTCGTAAGGAATTTCACCTTATCCTTCACGAAATCAAAAATCAATTCCCTTCTACGTATGCGAAGGGGATAAACGTCAAAATTTATATCACCGGTGGTATATTTTTGGCGATTGGCTTTATGCGTTGCTTCCACTCTAGTGAGGATATTTTTTTCTGATCTCGTGTTTGATATTTTATTGAATTGATCACCGTCGCGCGTTACCCCCGTGACTGTAGGGTGTACAGCACCTTTTTAAATTTCCCAAAGCGAATTAATCGGCAAAGCATAAATCTGCTTATCAAGAGCGATGGGATGTTCACCGGCATAGAGAATGATTCCTTTGGCAAATTTATCTCCCGCCATTTCTTTCAATCTTTTAAAGCCACCCAGATCACCACTGTCAACCTTAGTTGATGACTTAACTTCAATGCCAACAACCTTTTTATTTTGCCCCTCTAAAACAACATCAACCTCTTGACCAGACTGAGTTCTGAAGTGATAGATGTTCGGCATCATATCATGCCAAGTGATCTGCTTTTTTAATTCCATGACCACAAAATTCTCAAGGAGAGATCCGAGTTGATTGCGGTCTTTTAGCAAATCTTCTTTGGTAAGTTGCTTGAAGTAGCAGGCAAGCCCGGTATCGTTTAGATAAACCTTTGGGGTTTTTGCTAATCTCTTGTCGCGATTAGCGAACCACGCCGGCACTTCCACAACTAAAAACACCATTTGCAGAAGTGCATAATATCGCGATAGTGTCACTTTGTTTAACTTAGCGATACGACTCACATCAGCGAGGTTTATTAGGTTACCGATACGCTCTGCCAAGATAGAGAGGATATGGGGCATATCTTTTAATCCTTCAACATTGGCAAGGCTTCTAACATCTCGTTGCAGGATAGTATCGACATAAGAGCGCATCCATTCGATTCGATCTCTCTGGTCTTCTGCTCTCAGGGAGCGTGGATAGCCACCCTTAACAATCAGATCAATGAGATCATTTTGATTTAAAGATTTTTTTAAAACCGGCAATTTTTCTTGGTTGAATGCCCAGTCGATAAAGCCTTCTTTCTTGCCTTTCACTTCTCCTTGAGATAGTGGCCAAAGGGTATGAAGAATCATACGACCAGCTAGGCTTTCTGAAACTTTGGGAATGGTTAGAACGTTAGCTGAGCCGGTTAAGAGAAATTGGCCTGACTTCTTTTTGTTATCGACAATCCTCTTGATAGCCATGAAGATTTCTGGATTGCGTTGCACTTCATCGATTGCAAGTGAGCCGTCATACTGATTTAAAAATCCGAATGGATCATTGGAGGCCGCGAATAAGATGGCGTGATCATCAAACGAGATGTATCGGGCTTGATAGCCTTCTTTAACCAGTCCTTCAACTAGCGTACTTTTACCAACCTGTCTTGCGCCGTTAATGAGAACAACGGGGTTGTTTTTAAGGCTTCGCAAAATGTTTTGAAGGATGTTTCTTGTGTAAATCATGTCGAAATAGTAACAGTGAGTGTTATTATTTCAACTAGTTTGTTGTTCTTTTTAAGAATCATGCTTTTCTGTCTTTGAGCTGATATAAGTTTTCCATTAACTGCCCACTAAAGTAATTTTGAACTGTCTTGGTGGTTTGCTCAATCATATTGAGTCCCTTATCGACTCGCGCGCCCTTACGCAGGAAGTAGAGGATTTTTAATTCCTTACTCTTGCGCTGCGCGATAACTTCTTGTGCCGATTTTATTTTTCTCTTGAAAACACCGCCCGCAAGGGTTGGTGGACTGTTTGAATCGCCTTATAGAGATTTATTTAGAATATTTACAGTCAATTGGGGTATCTGTATCATTAGAAGAAGGCCAAGCGGCTACTCGCTTCTTGCTTCAAATTCAAATGTATGGGAAGTTGGACTTTATTACCGAGCAGGAAAAATATACCAGATCTAAAATCTATCGATAGCATAAAACCCTTTCCAAACACTCGTCAAAATTCTTAAATTTGCCTCTGATCTTTTTGACTTTATTTTTTACATGTCCCCATTTTTGCTCAATTGGATTGAAGTCTGGCGAGTATGGCGGAAGATAAAGAAGTTTGCATCCTGATAATTCCACAAGCTCTGCTGTTCTTGGTGATTTATGGAAAGTAGCATTATCCATAATTACTGTCTGACCTGCTTTGAGTTCCGGAATTAAAAATTCCTCAATCCATTGGTTGAAGATTCCAGTATCAGTATTGCCTTCAAAATACATTGGAGCAATTAGCTGCTTTGTTTGATTCGAATAAGCGGAAATAACCGTGATTCTTTTATTCTTTCTAGACCCTGTTAGCTAATTATTAATTTTAATAAGATCTTCATTGCTGCTAGCGCCATGAAGCTTAAGAATGATTGATCTGACTTGTCATATCTCATTGCTAACCGTTTATTTTCTTTAA
>CAZCWN010000113.1:0-3039 GCA_964502375.1 uncultured Rhizobium sp.
TGACGAATATTATTCTAATTAAGATATACTCAATACGCAAATTGAGCACCAATTTTACGATAACTGAACAATAATAATTTAAACGATATGAAAAATATAAAATTACTTATTACAAGCGTACTGACCGCCTGTTTCACAGTCACATTTACAAGCTGCAAAGACAAATGCCCTCCCTGTGGCTCCGACTACTTGGAAATACCCCAAGAAATGAAAGATTGGGCATTGTTTAAGGACGGCAGCTGGTGGGTGTACAGGTTAGCGGAAGACACCACCGTTTTAGACACCGTGCGGGTTTCGCCTAATTCATTAAGGGATTTCAGGTCAAACAAATCGAAGTGTGAAGACAACAATTCACTATCTACCCAATGTAGTGAAACATTGACTTATGACCTACAACATTCTAATAAACAGTATTTTGGACATCTTAATGACTCAGTAAAAAGTGTATCGGATGAGATTAACCTTTATTATCCACCAGGGGAGGGGGTATGTATGCACTATATAAATGGTGCGGCAACAGGGACATCAGGCAGAGTTTTCTGTATCGACCCAATTGTTGTTGGAGAAAATTACGGTAGTTTTACTTTAATTGACACATTTAACAATCAAATGTTTAATAATATATTTATAAAAAAAGGATTCTACAAATCCCCCCCCCCCCAATTCATACCAAAGTGTTTACTGGGGTAAAAATATTGGATTGTTAAAGATCCAAATTACACACTCCAATGGTGAAACTAAAAACTGGGAACTTATCAATTACGAAATCAAACAATAAAATAATGTCATCAAATCATACTTGCAAAGTTTCGATAAAAGAATTGGGTATAGAATATGAAATGGAAGAATGGAAGAAGCCTATCTTTTAAATTTGTTATCAGACGATGTTTTTTTAGATTTCCCCTTTGATAATCCTTTGCAATGGGTGCATCTGCATGCTTGGCGTGCTTTAGGAATGATGCATAGCTTAAATGCTTTGGAAAAGCTCTTAAACATTGCATCAGGAGATAATAATCTAGCTCAGTATGCCTACAACGATTTTTCAAGATTTTGCAGTTTTCTGGGTGCAAAAGCAATTCAATACTTGGCAAATATTCTTAAAGATCAGTCAAATTTAGAAATTAGTAGAACATTAGCTGCTGAAGGACTAGGTGCAATCGGAAGTTCCGTTACCGGAGCAAATCGACTGCAAATTGTTGAAATACTTATGCAACATATAAGAGAGACCGGGGACGAGTATGGATGGGTTAATGGTTCTGCCGCAGAATCTCTGATGGTCATGCAGGAAAAATCAATTGATAGAGAGATATTAGATCTAATTGATAGAGGACATATTCAGGTTGGTATAATCCGTTTGAAAAAACTAAGGGACTATTTTGATCAAAATGAGAGCTAATAAAAAATATAACGTTAAATGTGTAATCATAACCTAATTGGTGCAAATTTGTAGTCATAACAGATGTCAAATCAGTTGTGCAACGACATGTCTCGTCCTGAAATAGATTGACAAAAAATCAGCTTAAATTTGGACAAGAAAAATGAAACATTACGATCAAAACTTTAAAGAAAGGGTAATTGCAGATTACCTATCAGGCGGAAGCTCCTTCCGCCAGTTACAAGGAAAATATGGTGTCGATTTTCGTTTGATACACCAATGGGTTCAAGCGTATAAAGGCTCTAATACAACCAAGAGTATACCATCTAAGAAAGAAAAGGTAAAGCCTAATGAGGATTTACCTAAAGAGGTAAAACAATTACAGGAAGAATTAAGGCAGGCAAAGCTTTACAATAAGCTTTTAGAGGCCTTAGTAGATATTGGTAAAGAAAAATACGGTATAGACCTTCGAAAAAAGAATGGCACCAAGCAGTCTTGAGAGTGGAGCAACAAGAGCCTAACCGGGTAACTGGTTTATGTTGCTCATTGCTTGGTTACAGCAGGCAGGCGTATTATCAGTATCAAAAACAGCAGGAAAAAGAGGCCTTTCAATCCGAGCTTATTATTCAGGAAGTACTCAGACATCGTAAACTTCAAAGGCGAATTGGTGGCAGAAAGCTCTTTGGAATGATGAATAATTTCCTTCATCAGCACGCCATAGGTGTGGGTAGAGATGCTTTTTTTAGTGTATTACGAGAGTATGGTTTGTTGATTCGCATCCGAAGGCGTAAGGCCATCACTACGGATAGCAATCACCCATACAGAAGATACCCTAATCTAATCAAAGAGTTTATCCCTATAGCACCTAATCAGCTTTGGGTAAGCGATATAACCTATATCATTATTGGCAATGGTTTCGGTTATCTGAGTTTGATTACAGATGCGTTCAGCAGAAAGATAGTTGGCTTTTGCCTTCACAAAACCCTTTCTGCACAAGGTACTATTATAGCATTGAAACAAGCTCTAAGAAACAATCCGAATACTAAAGGATTAATTCACCACAGTGATAGAGGAGTACAATATTGTTGCTATGAATACGTAGAAATACTTCAAAAGAATCGCATCAAAATCTCAATGACCGAAAAAGGAGACCCGCTTGAAAATCCTATTGCAGAGCGAGTTAATGGAATCCTGAAAACAGAACTTTTGGAAGAGAATTATCATTCTTTTGAACAAGCGAAGGAAGGAATTGCCGTTGCAATAAGTACTTACAATCATCTTAGACCACATAATAGCATTGGTGACTTAACACCCTTTGAAGTTCATTCCCTTAATGGAACCGTTAAGCCCAAGCGATTGTGGAAGAATTATTATAAACCCAAACAAAAGGAGGTGCAAATGGAGTTTGTTTAGGTTTTTTTAAGGCATTGGGTGTTCTAAAGTATATCAAAAAAGCCAAGCTGTTACACTTGGCTTAATTAACGATACACTTCGTCACACACCGATTTATTTCCTGGCAGGTTGCTCCTCAGCAGAGCCTGCTTCCGCTTTCATCGGCAAATGCAAAATTATAATTGTAAAGTGGTTTTAGGATTAAAAACTAATTGTAAATTTGTGTCAGTATTAACAACAAAAAAGTGTCAACTTTTTTCAGGACGAGACAA
>CAZCWN010000114.1:0-2992 GCA_964502375.1 uncultured Rhizobium sp.
TTGCCTTGAACTTGTCCTAGCCAATACTCCACCAATTCTATTTTTAATAGAAAGTTTTGCTATTGCAGCCTTTCTACAAGCTTCAACCGTTTCCCGATGATTTAGAGTTTGGTCTTCTTTTTCTTGCGCTATTTTCATATATTCCTGTATAAAAGCATTTAGCATATTATTAAGCTTAGAATCACTTGGAACGAATTCATGATTTGAAAGAACCTGACTTTCTATTTTACTTGAAATAGCACTACACTCATTCATTGTTACTGTTTTTTGCGTTATTTGTTGATAATCTTTCTTAATTTCTTGAGTAAATTCTTCAAATTCTGATATTTGGGTGTATCTGTTATATTATTATCTTTTATAGCCCTTTTCTTGCATTCTTTGATGAATTCAGGGATAGATGTTGCTTTTGATTTTTTAAAGTTTTCTATATTATAATACCCCCTAAAAGAGCTTAGCATTGTAGTTAGTTCCATTTTGGGACCGTTGAAAGATAGTTTTTTTAAATGTTTTTATTAAAGCACATAATGTTGATCTACAAATCACTCAAAAATTTATAAGATTTTGCATTTTTAGAGACAGTTCCAGCTAAAAATATCATAAATTTTAGCTTTTTATTGCGCCAAAGCGCCTAAATCTCCAGCTTCATGTAGCAATAACTGTTAAACGTTTCAAATTAAAGCATATTGCATTCATAAACTCAGCAAATTGATTCTTTGCAATTCCTATATACCGCAGTCGCTTATTAGCTTGAGAGAATACTCTTTCAAAGGGAGATCTAATGAAAGTATAATAGCGATCAAGATCAAAATTCTTATCTTTCATATTGTTTTTCTTAATTGCGCATAAATGAACACCTTTATGAGCCGCAGCTTTTCTGGCGGGCGCAACGCAATAAGCTTTGTCAGCATAGGTAGCTCCTCCATTTGGAAGAACATGAGCCATACCTTTAGCATCAGTGACATTTGCTGGCGTTACTGCTACTTTATTAATTAAGCCAGATTGCATATCTACGCTAACATGTTTCTTGTAACCATACCAAAACTTACTACCATTTTTGCAGCCAATTCTAGCTTCTTTATCATGCGCAACCTTCGGTAAAACTTCGTTATTAAGTTTTTCGTACTTTTGCTTCCTCGCTTCATCGCGCTCTTCCCACAAATTAGCTTTTGAAATTAAGTGACTGGCATCAACAAAAGTAAATACCTCACTCATATAACCTTGAGCTTTTAATTGATCTCTAAACTCAGTAAAGATTCTTGATAAAGTATTAGTACCTATCTTGCCTCTTAGTTTGCTAAATACACTATAATCGGGCGTGGATTCAGTTAGGTCAAAATCACAAAACCACTTGGCCGCATTGCTATCACTTAAGTATCTTTCTAACTCGCGGTCTGATAAATCTTCCATAAACTGCAAAAGCAAACATTTGAAGAGACGCAAAACTCCATAACCTTTATAATTAGCTGGAGATTCAACGCTTTTTAGTTCTTTAGCTACTCCTTCAAAATTAAATAATTCTTTAAATTTACGATATTGATGCTTTTGACTAACTAGTTGATTTAAACTTACTATTGCTATTTGATTCGCTGACATAATTATACTCTCGTTTTTTGAGAGCATTATATCATAACTGGCTCATCTCGCAACACTCCCATTATAAGACTGTTGCACGAGCTATAAAAATATGGCAATAGCTTATTTTTAGAAATTATCTGTAGAGTTTTTTTATAGTTTTGCTATACTAAAGTTAAGTAAATCAAGGCTTTGGAGATGTTTTTATGGGATTGTTTGATGGTTGTATTGATAAAAAATTAGGCAAGAACAATCAATTAATAAAATTAGCATTGTTAATTGACTGGAATCCAATTAGAGCAATATTAGCTAAGGTTCATAAGCGTGATGATCTGGTTCGCAGCGGTGGTTTTAGTTATGATAAATTAAAAATGTTCAAAGCTATTTTGCTTGGTCAGTGGCACTCTTTAAGCGATGCAAAATTAGAAGAGGCACTAAATGTACGTCTTGATTTTATGAGATTTTGTGGTTTTGATATTGATGATGAGATTCCAGATTATAGCAGCTTGAATAGGTTTAGAAACAAGCTTATCCAAAGAAATCTTGAGGAAAAATTGTTACTTGAGATTAATCACCAATTAGAAGAGCAAGAATTAAAGGTCCAGAAAGCTGAGGCAGCCATAATTGATGCGACAGTGATTGAATCTAAAGCTAGGCCAAGACGCGTACTCGAATTAAGTGAAGATAGAAAGGAATTATTGGAATTAGCCTCTGAGGAAATTGCTTCAGAAGAATCGGCGTCTATAAATTATGAATCGGTTGAATCTTGTGATAAAGATGCAAAATGGCTTAAGAAAGGAAAAAGAAGTTATTACGGATACAAAGCTTTCGTTAGTGTTGACGACGGAGATGGTTATATCAACGACATCCATGTGACTCCAGCTAATGTAGCAGAAGTGAATGAGTTTGATAAAATTACTAAGAATGTTAATGCCAAAAGAGTTATGTCTGATAAAGGCTATGCTAGCGCAAAAAACAGAGAAAGTTTAAAAGCGCGCAAAATTAAAAATGGTATGATGTACAAAGCCACCTCAAAAAGAGAGTTAAATCAAAGAGAAAAGCTATTTAATCGTATAGTTTCAAAAACTAGATATGTTGTTGAAAGAACTATAGGTACGTTAAAAAATCACTTTTGTTGCGGTCGTGCTAAATATCTTGGTTTAGCAAAAGTTAAGGCTCAACTGTTTTTGAAAGCAATCTGTCATAATTTACTAAAAGCGGTAAATAAAATCGAGCTGATACCAAATATACTGAAATTTGAGTGCAAGATGACCTAAAATAAGGAAAAAAGAGGGTAATTTACCAATAGAATTGTGATAATTTCAAACAAATTACTTCTAAATGAGCAAAAGTTAGAAAGATTTTAGAGAATTTATTTTTTATAAAATGAGTTTTGGCATTAGAGAAAAAATCTAGATCT
>CAZCWN010000115.1:0-2735 GCA_964502375.1 uncultured Rhizobium sp.
ATATTAAAGTTGATCTAAAAAACTCCTTTGCCAAGAAAGGTTATATCTTAGAGAAACGCGTTTATGACAATAAAACAATTTTCAAAATTACCTTGGGCGCGCTTGATGGGTTGAAGCATGGCGATAAATTTGAAGTTATCGGCCAATATGAAGTTGAAAACCCAATCACCAATCAAAGCGAAATTGAAAGGCGTATCATCACTCAAGGAACAGTTACTGATATGATTGATCCAAAAACTTCTTGGGTAATAATTGATGATAAAAACAAAGTTAATGCCATAAGGCTTGGTGATGCAGTTAAAATGAAATATAAGAAAAGTTCGCTCGACGGATTTCTTAAAACCGCCGAAGTAATGATTAACTAACTATGAAATTTATCTCTGGAATTAAGGAAATCTCTGACCTCTACACCCATTTTATTTTTGACATTTGGGGCGTTATCCATGATGGCTTCCACCCATATCCAGAGGCAATAGAGACAATATCTTTTTTGCATAAAGAAGGAAAACAACTATGCTTTTTATCTAATGCGCCGCGCCGTGCCCATAAAGTTGAGGCCGTTTTGCAAAAATTTGGCATCACTCCTAATCTTTACGATTTTGCTCTAAGCTCTGGTGAAGCAACTTTTCATGATCTGAAAGAAAACCAAGAAAATGGCTTCAAAAAATTTGGCCAAAATTATGTTTATATAGGCCCACAAAAAGATATAGATCTGCTTGACGGCCTTGCTTACAAAAAAGTGGATAACACTGCTGAGGCCGACTTTGCAATCACTACTGGCTTTGATCACGATAATTCAACTTTAGAAGAAAAGTTACCGCAGGCCATAGAGGCAAGAAAGCATAATCTACCAATGATTTGCGTGAATCCTGATATGATAGTGGTAAGGCAAAATGGCCATGAGATGATTTGTGCCGGCGCTTTGGCGCGCGAATATGAGAAAATGGGCGGTAAAGTTATTTATTATGGAAAACCATTTTCTGCAGTTTACAAAATGGCTTGTGAAAATTTTAATCAACCAGAAAATAAAAAAACTCTCGCCATTGGCGACGGTCTTGAAACCGACATTAAAGGCGCTAACGATTTTGGAATTGACAGCGTTCTTGTTACCGGCGGAATTTTGGCCAGACCTTTAGGAATTAAAAGTCAGCAAACCGCTGATAGAGCAAAACTGGAAGAAGTGTGTAACTCTTACCAAGTCTGTCCTCAATTTGTAATTTCCCATTTAAAAGTATGAGATATCCAAGAAGAAAGAATTTCACTAAAGTTTTCATCGCTGTAACAATAGTTTCTGCGATAATCTTTGGCGCCTCCAGCTACTTCCTGAACCAAAGCGATGATTTGGTTGTTGCCAAAATCAATGGCCAGAAAATTTTTAAATCAGAAGTAGAAGCAAAATTAAACACTGTTTTTGAAGGGCAGATGCAGGAAGTAAAAATGCCAAAAATTGAAGCTTTACCTAAAGAAGTCCTAGAAATCTTGGTTAAAGAAATTTACCTCGACAAAGAATTAGCTAAGGAAGCAACAAAATCCAAAGTAACAAAAACGCCGGAAGTTAAGGCCAAAATAGAGGCTGCAAAAGACAAAATTCTGCGTCAGACTTACCTTGATTCTATAATTAAAAAAGAAATTACCGAGCAAAAAATCAGCGACAAATATGCAGAATTAAGCAATGATTTAGTAGATAAAAAAGAATATCTTATCTCTCACATTGTCACCAAAACCAAGGAAGAGGCTGATAAATTAAGCAGAGAGCTAAAAACAAGAAAAGGAGCAAAATTTGCTGAATTAGCAAAAAGACATTCCATCGATACAGAAAGTGCCCAGCATGGGGGCGAACTTGGCTTCATTTTAGAAGACAATATGATCAAAGAAATTTCAGAAGTGGCTGCCAAATTAAAGCCAAATGAAATTTCTGATCCTACACAAACCAAATATGGTTGGCATATAGTTAAAATTTCAGAAGTGCGCGAGGCCAAACCTCTTCCATTTGAATCGGTTAAAGGCAATGTCTATAGCCAGCTTGTACAAGAAAAAATTAACGAAATTAATTCACGTATTACTAAAGACGCCAAAATTGAAATTTTAATTACTTCGCAAGAAGTAAAAAATTCAGAAGAAAAATCGGTAGATCAAACCACCCCTAGTTCTGAGTCCACAACTCCCTCAGAAAATACATTAGAAAACAATACTCCAGAGGAAACTCAAGGTGAGAATATTCAAAAAGAAAATACGCAATTGGAAAATGCTCCAACAAGTGAAGTAAAATCTGAAAATATTGAGGAAAAAAATTCTGAACAAAAGGTTGATGCAAAAAAATCTCACAAAAATTCAAAGAACAAAAATTAAGCATAACTTTGATAGCCACAGCCCCAAAACACAAGGGTTGTGGCTCTGTGGTAAACATCCGGTTTTTAGCGTACTCAAAAAAAAACGTCGCAAAATTTTTGAAATTCTAGCCACCAAAAACTCCATCTCTGAACTAGAGCATTTCCTTTCAAAAGCCTCTCTTTCTCATCTTAAATCGATAATAAAAGTTACTGATAATCAACACATCGAATCGCTAATTGGTAAAGGCCAAATCCATCAAGGATTGGCTATTAATTGTTCTTTTCTTCCAATTAAAAACCAAAATGATCTTTTAACTGAGCTCTATGCAATTAATGAAGATGAGAAGTTTCCTCCCCTACTCTTGCTTGATCAAATCTCAGATCCTCACAATGTAGGTGCTATAA
>CAZCWN010000116.1:0-2636 GCA_964502375.1 uncultured Rhizobium sp.
CAAACCTAGGATTTGCTTGAATCGGTTGGCAGGAGCCTAAACGCGACTGGGGTTAGTTTTAAGCTTTTAAGCATAGAAACATATAAATATTTCACTCTTGGCTCTGAAATGAAGAGATTTCACGTGTAGATCGTTTCGGATTTTGCGATTATAGGCTGTTTCCTCGTCATTGGCTATAAATCTTCAGGTCTAATCAGGATAGATCCGTCACTTTCAATCATATTACCGAGATACTTTTTCTTTGCTTCTATTTCAATTTTATGTCGGTTATTCGTGAAGCTCTTTAAATCCTCTCCTCCAAAATGATCCTCTAATGCTTCGAAACTTATTTTGCAGATGACTCTTTTATGTTTATCGTTACCAAAAAATAGAACTACTCGTGAAATAGAATCATATTGCACTCTTTGATCATCAAATTCGAGAGTGCGCGAATCTTTCATTCCCAGCACTTGAAGAATTTTTAACACCGAAGACATCTCAATATTTTCTTCTCCGCTTTCAAAACGAGAAACTGTGGGAGTACTTACATTAGCAAGTTTTGCTAACTTTTCTTGAGTTATATTTTGCTCTTTACGCCTTTGCTTTGCTTCTTCAACAATAGCTTGCCAGTTGATTCGAAACTGCCCTTCCATCTAGCCTCCATTAATTTTTGTAATTTATCACGTAATTCTTTGGTTCCAACTTCCGCTTGTTCCAATGAGGTCAAAGCAGAATCTAAAGATTTCTTTAATTCACCTATCGCCATTTCACAGACTTCATTTGATAGTCCAAAGCCTTTTCCCATGAGCACTAAATGCTTAGGTTTTAACATATTTAGAGTTAAATCTTTAGCACCAGCCACGTTCAATGCGATTGAAGAATATTGTGGATAAACAGCGGATGATACTAAATCGTAGGCAGGCGTTAATCGCAAACCAGCTTTAGTGTGAAACATTGCAAAGTTCTTGAAATGAGCGTCAGTATTACCAACCAGCAAACATGCCAAAACTCTTTTGAATAATCGCTCGGATTCAGCGGGAACACACAGAGAGTTGTGATAGATAAATTGTCCCATTTCTTCATAGGAACCATCATATTTATCATCTCCAGAATAACGATTTAACAAGGAATTGAATTCTTCGAAATGTAATCGCTTACCATTTTTGCGATCAAATCGCGGAACTATTAAGGCCGTTTCTTTTATTGAAGGAATTTCAACAATTTTTAAATCAACTATCTCATCACGAGGTAATAACTTTTTAACCGCAAGAGTTGTTAAAAATTCCAACTCAACTAAATTGCTCAAATCACCTGAAGGTAGCTTTGCGATGTGAGTGCTTAACTCTTTTGGTTTTACAGGACGAAATTCTTTACCTTCTTTAACGAGCAGCAATTTCCTTTGAACTCCAGATAGAGAAGCTCGACCCAGAGCAGCCTTTATCGTTGCTTCGTCAAAGTGATCCAAATATTTATGTTGCAGAGGATCTGGATCAATTACCGAAACTGCTCCAGCTAGATCATAGCCAAAGCCAAGCAGTAAGGCAAAACGATTGTTAGGATTCTTTCCAAGAGCTTTTGCTTGTGCATTCTTTAACCATCCTTCTGCAACAAGATTATCAAAAAATGGGTGTAACCCACGTTCACATATGTGGGGTTCTTTTTGCAAAGGTAGGTTGTACGAAATTTCCGGATATTTTGCTTTAAGATAAGAAGCATCGTAGGTAAAGAGGCAGCGCCCACCAGGCTGTTCTTCAAGCCTTCCAGCGTAATAATCTTTAAAATAAACCTTTCCCCAGAGAGATTCTGCCATTGAACAATAAGTTACATGAAGAAGCTTATCCTATGTGTCTAATATGTCCGATACACAAGATAGTATATATTATATTTAGTATATTAATAATATAATACCGAAATAACAATTATAATTTATATTTTGCTTCATTTGAATTTAAATTAGAAATCTTGATTAACCTTCAATATCACAGAAACCCTAAAAAAGTGGTTAGCAGATTATCGTATAGAATCGGAATTAAAATTAGACCAAAAAGAAAAAAAGATTGTCTATGTACATACTGAAAAAATATTTGAAGTTTACATAAGTAATGCACTGGATGATAATCGCAGAAACGAGACCTTATCGATTCAAATTATTGTATCAGCTACAGATATTAATAACGCAGAAGAATTGGCGCAGCTGTACCTTAAGTGTAATAGCTCAAACTTGATCTGACACTCCGATAAAATTTAATCAATTTGATTAACAATAATTTTACGGAGTAAATATGACAACAGTAACACAAAAAATCATTAAACCAAAGCTTGGACTACTTGAGCTAGCAAAGCAACTTGGGAATGTATCGCAAGCTTGCAAGGTGATGGGGTATAGTAGAGATACATTTTATCGTTATTCTGAGCTTTATGAGAATGGTGGCGAAGCGGCTTTGCATGAGATTAGTAGAAGGAAGCCATTATTTAAGAATCGCGTTCCTGAATATGTAGAGAAGGCGGTGATGGATTTAGCTATTGAATTTCCTGCTTATGGTCAATTACGAGCTAGTAATGAATTAAAGAAGAAAGGAATTTTAATCTCTCCTGCTGGTACTAGGAGTTTTTGGTTGCGTCATGATTTAGAAAGTTTTCAGAAAAGTCTTAAAGCC
>CAZCWN010000117.1:0-2550 GCA_964502375.1 uncultured Rhizobium sp.
AAAAGTCTAACCGTTTTTGGAGATGGTGGCCTGACGAGAAGGGTGCACTATAGATTCCAGAGTTTGGATTTTCAATTGTTTGATATTTTTCAAATGCTGTTTTGATTTGATCTTCACTCATTCCAAAACCTTGATCAGCTACCCTAATTTGTAGAAATTTTTGATCGTCTTTAAAAATGTTTTTGGCAGAAACTGTGATTTCAGTATCTTCTGGACTATACTTAATGGCATTAGAAATAAGATTCGCTAAGATTTGCTTCATGCGCTTCATATCCAGCTTAATAAGCCCAACCTCCTCTGTTACTTGCATTTTTAGAGTAATATTTCTTCTCAGAGAGAGGTCGTAATTTAGCTTTATTACGCGCTTTATGAGGTCATGGACGCTAATCTCATTGTTTAAATTAACAGAAAAGCTCCCAGAAGCAATTGATCCCACATCCAGAAGATCATCCACAATTTCATTCAAATCATTTGCCGCCTGATTTATTTCCATTGCATAGTCGATGCATTCTTCTACTAGCGTTGGATTTCTGACTTCTTGCTTTAAAAATTCTGAAAAACAAATTATCGCGTTTAGCGGATTTTTGATCTCATGAATTATCGAGTTAATAAAGTCAGATGATTGAAATCCTTTTGGCTTTTGCGATGATTCTTTATTAAAAAAATCATTAAAGGAATTATGATTTAGCTGCATTGTTAGGTAATTTTTGCAAAACTTTGAGAGAAGTAGTAATTAAAGTTAGTAATAATTACTATTTTTTACTATGCAACAAGTTTAATAATACTAACATTTGCTTGATTATTCGTAGCTGGGTTGTAGCTTTGTATCGAATTGCTTAGTAATAATTACTAATTTCTTATGGCAAAAAAGAATACTATTGCAGCACTAAGGGTTAAGCATGAATTAGAAGAGCAATCTTTAACTGGTGTAGAGCTATCAGAGATGACAGGCATACCCTACTATGCCATTGCAAACATCTTATCCGGGAAAAGCAGTAAAGTAGAAAAGTTAGATATAATAGCTAAGGCTTTAGGTAGGCCCCTTACATATTTTTTAAGCCCCGACTCTGGAAATGAGAGCGCAGAAGAAAAAATACCTTATGATGGTGAGCTTCATTATAAAGTACTTAAAACCATTACCGATCTCTGTAAAAGAAATAAAATCAGTCTGACGAAAAGCAAAATGGATGAATTGGTAGATTTTGTTTACCCAAGATTAAAAAAAGATGATCCAGATGATTTGCTAAAGACTCAAACTGAAGCACTCGTAAATTACACGATGAAAAACAAATCAAAGTAAATAATTCACTAAATACAGATCCACATTTTTGACTTTTAATTAAACTTCTTAAATAGTCTTTGCTGCTCGTTACTTAAAGAATTCAATTAATCTTTTAATGAAAATGAGGGCATCGTGTTTAACCATTGCTGGCGCCTTGGTGTTGTTAGTATCATGTAAAGTTGTTGATGGTTGGCATAAAGAATCCAAAGAAAAAATTATCACAATCGGCTCCGGCAGCGAGAATGCAATGTTTTATCCTGTTGGAAATGCCTTGTGTGATATTTTTAATAAATACAGTGAAGACAAAAACATTGTTTGTAAGGCAATCTTAAGTAAAGGTGCTGAATTCAACTTGAATTCTATCGAAAGAGGAGAATTCGACATGGGCATTTCTCAAGCAAATTTGCAATATGATGCTTACAACGGGCTAAATAAATTTTCAAAAAAACCGCTTAGGAAGCTTCGTACACTTTTCAATATTCATAACGAATATCTCACAATAATCGCCAAAAAAGATTCGAATATAAAAAGTTTCGCCGACCTGCGGGGTAAAAAAGTTAACATCGGCAATCCTGGTTCCGGTAGCAGAATATTATTCTCGCAGATGCTTGATAAGCTTGGATGGAAACTTGATGATTTTAAAGAAATTTATGAAGAATCTGGATCAAATATTAACAAAGTTTTGTGTACCCCAAATATGGCAGATGCAGCTGTTTATATAGTAGGACATCCAAATAAAAGTTTTACTGCGATGATTGATGATTGTGATGCTAAGTTGGTTAGCTTGTCTGATGAGGAAATAGAAACTTTCATTAAATTATCTCCAAAGGAATTTAGTAAATCCTTTATCTCAGAAAACACTTACAACAAAGCTCCTAAAAGAGTTAGAACCTTTGCCTCAAAAACGATATTAACAGCTTCCACAGATCTTGATAAAAAATTTGTTCAAAGTTTTGTTAAGATAATTTCAGAGCACAAAGATGAGCTCATAAAGAAACAACCAGTTCTTAGTATAATCAATTTTTCTTACGAAGACAATAGAGATCTCGCTCCTTTGCATGAAGGTTTAAAAACTAATAATCTATGAGACCACTTACATTTGCATCTAGATTTATAAGTAGGCGATTTTTGGAATACATTCCTCCGATTCAAGGTGCTAGTTTTTCTGCAACGGCATAAATACGCTAGTAGCTTTAGTGAGAGTTGAAGAGAAATATAGTGCTCCCCAATTTTCAGACCACGATTTCAATTCTTAATTAGACTTTTTT
>CAZCWN010000118.1:0-2482 GCA_964502375.1 uncultured Rhizobium sp.
CAAAATATATCTTAAAAAGTTTGCCTGGAAATAAGCAGAATGAGGCTATCTTGTCCACCTCAGGGGAGGAAGAGCATAAGGGCGATATAGAAAGTCTGTTACCTGCAGGCATCTTAAAATCTAGCGAAGATGAAAAAGTAAATGGAAATAAACAGGGTTTGGCTGACTTATCTGAGCGCGATGTAGAAGCACCGGAAAACGATGGAATAGCTTTGTTACCAATAGGTACTCCAAAATCTTACGAAGATGTAATCCCGCCACTAGTCAGCCTTGCGGGTAAGTGTGGTATTACCCAGGAGGGTTTGACCCATATTGCCTTAGCTGCCACTAGAAGTGAATTATTATTCAGAAGTGGTAATGATCATCTTAAATTTCTTCTTGAGGCTGCCATTGCCAATATGGTGAATTTGAAGGAACTTCAAGGATTTTATGATGACATTAAAAAAATAAAAAATAGACCGCATTCCACTCACAGTGTAGCTAATGAGTATAGAAAGCATATAATTGATCAAATAAATTTAATAGACTCAATAAATAGTACTTCAGAAGATATAAATGAAAGTGGAATGGATGAACCATTACCCCCCTCTTCTAATAGTATAAGTGAATATAAGTATTATGCACAATACCATAGTGATTACCAGAACTCTAAGCTAAAAGAATTTGTAGGAGACTATAAGTTGTTATTTCCAGATGATGAAAATAAGTCTACGATGGTAATGACACAGCTGGTAATGAAAATGGAGGATAGGAAAGTTAGAGATGAATTAAAAGGACTGTCACCTTTGGCACAAATTTATTATTTAGCCAGAAACACATTTGAGGAAATTCTTACTAGCTTCCTATCCTCAGAAGAGGGAGATAAGTTAGTAGAAGCTAGAGCTAGAATCTTATTTCCTGAGTACTTCAGCAAAATAGTGAAACATATCAGGCTCCCTGGAGAAATGTCTCCGAGGACGGAGTCTGAGCAATCTTCTCCTTTTTCTAAATCAGAGTCTGCTAAGGAAATAAACGCTAACGAAATAGAAAATGGAAAAACACCTCTGATCCAAGAGGATCCGCAAAATGATCTTAATTCTTCTAAAACAAGTGCTAATGATGAAAAAAAAGATGAAGACTCACCTCGGATAGAGGGTCAGCAAAGTAGTCCTGATCCTTCTCAGACCATGCAACCTACCGGTGGCAGAAAGTTGTCAAGGAGGCAAAGCAGTTACACCTGGGCAACTAATCGATGGTAAGTTACTAAACCCTAACAAACCTAAGATTTACTTGAAGTTGATCCCTTCACAACAGCTCCATCAAAAATAAAGAGCACAATTAATTCAAAAGGTATTTGTACTGTTGCATGCGGAAGATGGATTAGCTCTTCAAAAATTGAAGTAGAGTTTGCTGATTTTGCTAAAGCAAAACAACATACAATGTATGTTTATGCAGTAAATTCTGATGGAACATTAGTTTGTAGGGATCTGACCCCCCCAAAACCACACCAATCCTTGTGAGAAAAATCTAGGTTTTTTCCTGTTAATTTTGGCAGGATTTGGTGAATTCTTCTGGGCTTAGATAGCCTAATGAGCTATGAGGTCTATTGCGATTATAGTCCTCTCGCCAAGAGCTAAGTTTTGTTTTAGCGGCAGCCAAAGATAAAAACCAATGCTGATTTAAACATTCCTGCCTGACCTTACCATTAAAGCTTTCGATAAAGGCATTATCTGTGGGCTTTCCTGGTCTTGAATAATCGAGTTCAACCTTATTGCTGTAAGCCCATAAATCCAATTCTTTGGAAATAAATTCAGGGCCATTATCAACCTTGATTGCCTTTGGTAAGCCGTAAATAGATACAGCTTTCTTCAGAGAATTAACCACATCAATTCCTTTGTAATTGAACTTTACATCAATTACAGGACTTACTCTGGTAAAATTATCAACCACAGTCAACACTCTGATTTTTTCTCCGGTAAAAAGATTGTCAGACATAAAATCCATGCTCCAACAATCCTTCCTAGATTTGACCATTATCCGATCTTCTCTGGCTTTAGCTTTTACTCTTCTTTTTGGTGTTTTGTTCCTTAACTGCAAACCAGTCTGACAGTAAAGACGATAAACTCTTTTGTGATTAACCAAAAAGCCTTCGCGTCTAAGCATGATGTAAATCCTTCTATAACCATATCTAACCCTAGTGACGGCAATATCTTTTATTTTTTGAATCAAAACTACCGCCTGATTATCTTTTGCTTCTTTGTAGTAATAGTTCGATCGGTTAAAATTGAACAAGATACAAATCCTTCTAACACTTACCTGATGAACAAATTTTAACTTATCAACAATCATTCTAGATTCCTCAGGCGTTAATACTTTCTTGCAATCACCTCCTGTAACATGTGTCTATCCAAACTCAAATCAGCAACTAAAGCCTTCAGCTTTTTATTCTCCTCTTCGAGCTGCTTTAATCTTCGAACCTCTGATGGAATTAAATTGCCATATC
>CAZCWN010000119.1:0-2468 GCA_964502375.1 uncultured Rhizobium sp.
TTTTGAATTACCTTTTCACTTCGATCAGAATTGGAAAAGACGCTTTGCACGTGATCTCCTTTGGGGAAATGTAGGAGCTCTTTGGGCAAAAGCTGACATTGATGCTTTAAAAGATAATTTTCGTCATTGCCTAGTATGTCGACAATTTCTTGATAATTCATTATTTTTTACTCTTTTTACTATTTTTTGGTAAATATTCACTCTTTAACTCGTAAAGCACATAAAGGCTAATTAAAAGACTAAGTAATAAGCCAAACAAGCCATCTCTAAAGAAGAAAATACTGATGACGTTCATGATGAGAGTTAAGCCAGTGAGTAGCAAAAGAATAAGCCAACCATCTAAATGCCTATTTTTTAAAGGCTTGTAGGCCATCACTGAAAGTCCACCAGCGATAATTTGTAGAAAACCAGTCAGATAAAAATAAACTGGAGGAATGCCGGTCCAGAATTCAAAAATTTTCTGAAAGTCTCTAGCTCCCAAAACACTACGTAAGCCTCCGGTAATTAAAAATAAACCAGAAACCAAAACTAAATATGGAGCAATTTTGGCCAAAATGGCAGTTACTTTTTTAGGTAAGTGCGGGGCTTTTTTGAAGACGGCCTCCAATTCTTGATCAGCTTTTTGTAATGTGGGGTGGGAGAGAACTGGTTGTAAATTTAGCATCAAATTATCTTAACATAGTTGAAGTCACACTAAAATGTTAAGATCTAAATAGAATGCCAAAAGATAATCAAAGCGAGCTTTTTTATTTAGTTGATGACACAGATCGAGTTTTAGGTTCTGTAAGTCGCCTGGAAGCTCACCAAAGCCAAACAATTAAACATCGTAGTGTTTTTATTTTGGTTTTTAATGATGAAAATGAATTACTTTTACAAAAAAGAAGTCAATCTAAAGACACTTTTCTTGGATTTTGGACAGTTTCAGCTAGCGGGCATGTGACTTATGGTCAAAGCTACGATGAGGCGGCTCAGAGGGAATTGAAAGAAGAAATTGGTCTAGAAATAAACTTAGAGCCTTTGCATAAAACTTATGTTAGTGAAGAAAGAGAGTTTTGCTTTATTTATCAGGGTAAATTTTTAGATGATAAGGAAATTGAATTTGATCGAGAGGAGATAGAGAAAGTTAAATGGATAAGTAAGGATAATTTGAGGCAGTTTATCAAAGAGAATAAAATGACACCTGCAGCTTTGACTGTGTTGAGAGAATTGTCGCTAATATAAGGACAATATAATATTTTTTCTAAATGGGCTTATTTAAGATTTTAGAGCCAACAAATATGAGCGTGGATGCTAGGAGCATTTCAGCTGATTCTTCAATGCTGATTAGCCAGAAATAAACACTTTCGCTGTGGGAGCCAGTAGAACTAAGTATTTCTGTCAAGATTACAGCAAACAGGCTGAGGCTGCTGACGGTTAAAATCCAAACATTATTTTGCATTTTAGACTGAAAGTAGCGCAGCCAATAACCACTCCAAAAAACAAAGATTAAGATCAGTGGCAAATAATATAAAATCCATAATGAAGATCGGTAACCCATTTTCATTGAAGCCTCAACAATTTTACTTGGATGAAAAAGATCGAAAGCTTCAAAAATTCGGTAAATATTTTCATGGATTTGTAAAAGCTCATCTAGGCCCAAAAAAATGATGGCAAGTGACAATGGTAAAATAAAGCTTCTCAAACCCCACTTTGCTGGTTTATAAAAACTAAATATAAAAAAAGCCAGTCCAAATCCGATCAATTTAAATGATTGATAATAGGTGGGCATGTTCTGCTCAAAATCTAAGTGAAAAAAAGTGTTGAGGTTGCCGAAAAATAAGTGTAATAACAGGATTAATAAATCAAAAAAAATAAGACCTAGGAAAAGAAGATTGTTTTTTTTGATTAACTTTGCAAAAAATGATTTCACCAAGATATTTTAGATGAAAAAAACCATTGTAGCTAGATCGAAAGGATAATTTCACCAAGAAAGGTAAATGTATAAAAAAAGAGCGATAAATACGCTCTTTTTTGTGATGTGACCCCATGGGGAATCGAACCCCAGTTATCGGGATGAGAACCCGATGTCCTAACCACTAGACGATGGGGCCTAGGGTTTAACTGGGGAGGATTATAACAAAAAAGCCACAGTTTGCTAAGGATCACACTTCCTGCAATCTTCTTGCGCAATAATGCTTTTATGGTTTTAGTTATAGTTTTATTTCTACTGCAATTTATTGCTTTTAATTCTGAGGTTGAGGCGCAGGCTCAGAACTACCAATTTATTTTAACTGATAATTTTATTGACTTAGAGTTATTCAAGCCTATTGTTTTGACAGAGAAATTGCCAGATTCCAGTCATCAAAACATTCAAGATAAAAATATTTTGAGTTTTAAGTATCAGCTGTCAGAAAATAAAAATTTACCTTTAGACTTGCCTTTATTTTTAGTCGCTTTTGATAAAGATGTGGTTTTCTATGCTGATGCGA
>CAZCWN010000120.1:0-2427 GCA_964502375.1 uncultured Rhizobium sp.
GGAATCAAGTATTCGCTGGGTTGAAATGATCAAGAGGTTTTGAGACAGGCTCTAGTATCATCATAGTTTTTAGGAACATAAGTCTGCAAAGAAGAATTATCAATTGCCTTAACCCCTTTAGAAAAACTATAAGGGTTTGGTGCAGATTGAGTATTATGATGCCTTGCAGCCAATTCTGATGAGGTTTTATTATACTCCACTGCTAAATCAGGTTTCTGAAGTTTCTCAATTTTAGCCAACTTATGACTCATAAACTGATCAATTTCTCGATTTAAATCCGATTTATCAGGATTACTAGGATTAGTCATCCTAGCAGCAGTAGCTGTATCGTATTTTGCTTCTATATGACGCCAAAATTCCTGATCATAACTTCTATCAATCGCCGCTTCATGAGATTTAACATATTGATACTGCTCACTATATCTTTTAGCAGCCTCAAAATGAGCAGAAGCTTCCTTATTGAGGTTAGAAGCCCGGGTAAAATGTTGGTTAATTGATTCACCATTAGCATCAGTGAAATTGAAACGGTTTGATTCAATTGCTGATTTTACAGTCTGGAAGTCTTTGGAAAGATGGTGTTGGTTAATGTAATTTCTAGCTTCATTATATAAATTCTGGTCAGAGGCAGACATTTTCCCTCCTACACCTCCTTTTAGCTCTATATTTCCTCCTAGTCCTCGATCGTGCTTTCCCATTTTTACAGCAGCTCCGCCACCAAAGTTCCCAAAAATTTCAGCAGCTTTCTCTATCGTAATGTTATGATTGTTAGCAAACTCTGTAGTGCTTTGGGTAATTTTGCTAAATGCTGCCTTGTCCTCCGACGATTTATTATTCTCAAATCCCGCTGAGCTCTCAATATTTCTATGATTACTAATCATTTTCTCAAACCCATGAGCCGTAGACTGTTGAACCTGAGTTGATAGCGACTGGCCCACAGATTGTTCCTTAGTCATCGAGTCTAAGTAAGCACCCTCAAACCTTTGTGAGAAGTGCATATTAACTCCAGTATTTGATTCCACTCCGCTGTTATCAAGTGTAGTGCTCCCATCCTTATGATAAGTTATCATCTGTCCTGCATCATTCATAATAGAAACTCCACTATAAGCATGACGTGAATTAAGCCCAACATTACCAAAATTTAAATTCCCAGTTGAGCCCTCATAAGCCGCAGAAGAAACAGAACTCTGAACCCCAGACATAAACGAAGTTGTCATCGAAGACATAGCAGAAGCCCCTCCCCTAGCAATACCATAGGCCAGCATTGGCACAAACATACTCATATAGCCTGCCATTGCCGCAATACTACTCATTGACTGTTCTAAAGCAGCTTGATTATCCAATGTTAGCCCAAGATTTTGTCCCAGCCTAAAACCACACTAAACCCAATAAGAAAAATCTAAGTTTTGGTAAATGGTAACTCGGGAGACGGCCCGCTATACTTACCCTCATAATAATATTCAATATCTCTTCCTGCTTTACGATCTCTCCACTCAAAAATAATCTCGGAGGTTATAGAACCTTTTTTAAAGAGCATTTTGCGCGGCCTATGCAGACCGTAGGGGTTAGGGTTGCCTGGCTTACTCATTAAAAAATGCATTTCAAAACCAATAAATTTCAACTTTACTCCTATCAACTCTTTCACATTTTGATTAAGAAACATCGGTATTAAGCCAAAGCTGGAAGAAGAATGTATTTTAATATTACTTGAAAAATACAAACCCCATCCTAATGGCCACCTAGCTTGAGGGAAACAAATAAGGTCGAGAAGGTGGCTTTTATAACTAAACGAAGAACCAAAGTCATTAACCATTTGCTTTGATTCAGTCATCCCAACGATTGTTTTTGCTAACCATCGCTCAATGTAGGTGCCGTCAATCTGGTAGTTTTTAGAACCATTTGACTCATCCTCCATAAAATCTTTGTCTATTTCACAAATAGCAGAAGCAAATTTTCCGATTTCTGTATCGAGGGGAGAGAGTTTGCTGTTATGATTGGTGCATAATATATTGCTCTTAAAACTATTTTTACCTACTGGCTTTACTTGCTCCTTTGGAATCCAAGGAAAACCATATACATCAATTGTTGCCTTATTCCTTTCCAGGATTTCTAAAAAATTATGTGAATAAACGTGTTCTCCTGATATCTTATCTGAGCACCCCTTTTTTGAAGATAGATAGCATTTTGTATGGGCATAACCCTCTTTCTTTTGTTCAATATAAACTGGTTTGATCGTCATTCTAATTTTTATTGGTTAAAAAACTTTGGTAACTATACTTAATCAAGTTGAGTTGCTGCGCATGGAATAAAAATTATTTTTTTGACATAATTCAAAATCACATACTCATTGATAATATTGACCAACTTGATGTTATTAGACACTGTTAGCTAATTATTAATTTTAATAAGATCTTCATTGCTGCTAGAGCC
>CAZCWN010000121.1:0-2394 GCA_964502375.1 uncultured Rhizobium sp.
TGTTCCTCGTTGACGAACAATAATGTTTCCGGCTTCAACTAGTTGACCACCGTATTTTTTGACTCCAAGCCTTCTGCCTGCCGAGTCACGACCGTTCCTTGAACTACCACCGGCTTTCTTCGTTGCCATGGTTAACTCCTAATAATTATGCAGAAATTGGGACCAGCCCAACCCCACACGGCTATGCCTTGATTGATAAAATTTTCAGCAAAGTTTGTTGCTGACGATGACCACGTTTTCTACGAGAATTTTGTCTTCTTCTTTTTTTGAAGATTAGAACCTTATCATTTTTAAAGGTTTTCAAAATTTCTGCTTCAACCTGAGCGCCCTTAATTTCTGGGCTTCCAAGTGAAACTTCGCCTTGCTCTGATTTAACCAGCAAAACTTTATCCAAAGTAACTTTTGCACCGGCTTCACCAGCAAGTTTTTCAACAATAATTTTTTCATTCGGCGCAACGCGATATTGCTTTCCGCCGGTTTCAATAACTGCAAACATATGATTTTAAATAGTAAAGAGAAGTGAGCAATCAGCTTAAAAAAGGTCGCGCACCTTATGTTTAATAATATTTTTGTCAATGAGTTTTCTCGTGACTTTCTTGATATTTCCAAGTTTCTATCTCATACCTTTTGAAACCTCTTGTTTATTCTCCTGATATTTAAGTTCGCTTTATGCGAGGGACAATTCTTCACAGACCCTTACATCTAGTTCTATAGCTCTTTTGCTAGGGCTATTTGCCCATTAACTAATTGAGTAGACTGAATTATCACCAACATATAACTTAAAAAAGGGTGGATTAGTCTTAATAGACAGCTAGTTTTCTTTCTCAGAAATTTCCCATCCCCCGCCAAGCGCCTTATATAGAGCAACGGTTTTTACCAAGAATTCAGCCTTCGCGGCATCCAGTTTTTGCTCAGCTTGCAGAAAATCAATATAAGAATAAACACGATCGCGGTAGGAAATTAGGCCCTCTTTGCAACGCTTATAATCAAGTTCGGCAAGCATTTTGCTGAGTTCGTAACTTTGTAGATTAAGTGCCAGTTTTTCATATTCTGCTATAAAGCTAGCTATCGATGATTCTGCATCCGACAAGGCTTTGTAGACGGCATCCTGATAAGTTAGAAGCGCTTGTTGTTTTCTTTCTTCGGCCATTTTCATTCCCGCAATAACCCCGCCAAAATCCAGTATTGGTGTGCTTAGCTGGGCTTGTGCAGAAAAAACATTGTTCGATTTCTTAAATAATTCGCCTGATTGAGTGCTATAAAATCCGAAAAACCCGCTGAGAGAAATTTTAGGAAAAATTTGGGCTATTGAATAACCCTTAAGCTCAACAGCAACCTGCAATTGGCGCTCAGCCTGGCGAATGTCGGGGCGATTGAGCAGTAAAGAAGCTGGGGCATCTAACACTAAATCTTTACGTAAGATTGGCACTTCGTTCATCTCGCCAAAAAAATCACGCATTTCGCCTGGTTTTTTACCAAGCAAAAATTCCAAATTATAAAGAGCGCTGGCTAGCTTGGCTTCCGCATCAGCCAGATCACTTTTACTGCTTAGAAGAGCCATTTTTATGCGACTAAATTCAATTTCCCCAAGCAGGCCTGCTTCTTTTTTTTCTTTATCCAAGGCAATAATTTCCTGATAAGAAGCATCAATACGCTTTTGGAAAAATAACTGATTTTGCGCCAAACGTAAGTCGGAATAATTTTTAACTACTTCAGCGATAAGTGAAATTAAGGTGTAATTTTTTTCTTCTTGCGCGGCCTCAAAAGAAGCTTTGGCAGCTTGGCGTGAGCGCCTGTTTGCGCCAAATAAATCAAACTCCCAAAGCGCATCAAAACCGGCAGTAAAAAGATTAAAAATTGTGTGAGTTTCAGGGGTCGCCGGATTAACAAAATTATTTTTTCTGGAAGCAGAACCACTGGCACTAGCCGTAGGGCCAAGCTTGGAAGTTTCAGCTTTCAAATTGGCTCTAGCCTCTAAAACACGGCTTTGGGCGATTTTTAAATTGCGATTATTTTTTATCGCCATGTCAATAACACGCTCCAGAACTGGATCCTGGAAATTCAACCACCAAGCTTGCTCAATTTTTTCAAGAGCCAATTCATCATTTTGTAAACTATCCCATTTGCTTGGCATTTCTATTTCCGGCTTTTTGTAATCCTCCCCCACGGCGGGTAGATGGTTGCACGAGGCGAGGAATAAAAATAAAATTGGGAGGATTTTTTTCATCATTCTGCTTCCACAAAAACATCAAGCTGCTGGCCAACTAGGATTTTTGGCTCTTGCTTATTTTCGAAAGAGTAAATCACCTGCAAAACTCGGGTATCGATTTTTTCAGCATTGCCGCCACTTAAAGAAACTTTCGGCACAATATAAGGTTCAATGCGCACGAATTG
>CAZCWN010000122.1:0-2367 GCA_964502375.1 uncultured Rhizobium sp.
TTATAGCCTTCGTTTGTTTGGCTATTGGGTTGTGAGTTTTAAGACAGGCTCTAGAATCTTCAACTTTTATTTTGAATGAAATATGGCTGTAAATTTTTTATTAGCGCTCCATAGGCAGCTGCAAGGTTAGGAGCAAGGCCAAAAATTAAGGAATGAATTGTCTTTAAGTTTTTATTAATGTCTTTGCAGAAAAGTGTTTTTTCGTTAAAATCGATTAGAGATTCTTCAATAAATTTATAATTTGCTACCACGCTACTGCTGACCTCAGGATCGGCTGCTTCCAAGAATTCAAACTCATATGAAGCATCAAATAAATTTGTAAAAATTTGTTTCGTTCGCGCCATGTGAAATGAATTAGTAATCACGCTTAACTGCTTTATTCCAAGCGGGTCAACGTGAATGACTTTAGTGAAAAAAGCATTCTGCAATGTGTCTGTAGATAGCTCTTCTAATAAAAGTGATTTTAACATGTCTGGATGGTGCCTTTCTATAAAATCACGCATTGCACTTGCTTCCGAGTTAAAATGAGCTTTCCTTCCGCCACTTAATATAACATATGGCAAACATAGCGAAGGCTGGGCGTTTAGGAATTTTTGATAAGCTAAATCTATTCTTGAGTTTCCTAATGGCAGCATAGTTCCATCAGGTGATTGGCCGGGACCTAAGATAATTATAGCTCTTGAAGTCATTTTAATATTTTCGATTTGTTAGAACCTGCCTCGTTACAAATGCTTATAATATAAATCACTGTTCACCTTGATTGAGATAAGAACTAATGAGGCCACCATTCGCCTGATGACCAATCAAACAATCTTACCCTCTCCCTTGCAAAACGCTATGACCGCCCCGCTTAGACAATTAGCAGGAAAAACTGGTAATGGTAAGTATCAAAGTTTGTGGGCCGGTGCCTCTTACACGAAGGTTAGACAAATGCCGGCGAGTAAGTCAATGGAGATTTGCTGCGATGCCTAAAGCGCAGCCTCAGCAAGGATACCATTAAAATTGGGATCTAAACTTGAATACACCCAAAGAGGCGGTTGGCCAAGGCAGGATGGAGAACTGGCAGAGTTAGAAAAATATTCGATATTTTCAGCGGAAGATCTGCCGGCCTTAGAGGTAAAAATGTTAAGGTAAAAATAGATTTTTATACTTCTTTCCTAAGATATAATTTTGCCATATGCCCTTCATTCTTATATCCCAAGCCTCTGTAAAATTCGTGGCTACCATCTTTTGCGCGGCGAAAACCTGAAGTTAAATCAATTATGGCGGGGTTGTGTTTTTGAGCTATTTCTTCGACGAATTTCATAAGTTTTTTTCCTATGCCTTTTCCTCTGTGCTTACTTGCAACAATAAGGCCTTCGATGTGAAATCTGGTAGCGTCAGAAACAAAAAGCTCTGACTTTGACCACGCCACCCATCCTGCAACTTGCCCTTCCCACTCACATATTGCCACCCCATATCCTGAATTTTGTAAGAACCGCTTAAATCTAGGTGTTAAATCCGCTAAAGAGGTTGGATAACCAAGCTCTGCAAAGAGCGGTAGAAGATTAGCTATGTCGCTTTCTGTCGCGTGCCTTATATTCATGATTTCTCCTCAAATAAACTTTTTGGACCATGCCATCAATCAGAGGCTTTTCACTTGTTAAATAAAAGTCATCAAAAGACAAGCCAAGTGGTATGCCAGTGCTTAAAGTTTGAGGAGTGATTGTAAGGATAATTTCATCGATTAAACAAGCCTCAGCAAAACTTTTTGCGAGCTCGGCTCCACCCAGTAACCAGATATCTTTATTTGAGTCACGAGAATTCATTTTACTCATGAATTCCAAGGGGCTGTCATGCGTTATAGTAATACAGGGAAGAGGCACTTTAAGAGCTTTGGAGCTAAAAACATAACTATGCTTATCAACCCAAGCCCAATCACCAAAGCCTATTATTTGTTTAAAACTTTTACTACCCATTACAATTGTATCAATACGTTGCATCAGCACTTTATAGCCAACGGCTTCTAACTCATGATCATCTTTTGGGTGCGGCAACCAATCAACTCCACCATTTTTGTCAGCTATAAAGCCGTCTTGAGAAGTCGCGATAAAAAGGACTACTTTACTCATACTTATCTTATACTTTTCTTATACTTTAATGAAGACATGATGAAAATATTCTTCATCATACGGCCTTTCAAACAGCTTATTGAAAGCTTTTTCAATATCCTCCGGTTTTGTCTGAAACTTTTTCGCTAAATTTTTATTTCTAGCAATTGCTCGTTACCACATTCTTAAAACGCAATTTTAAATCACCGGATTGGACAAATAATCTAGAGCCTGTCTTAAAACTCACAACCCAATAGCCAAACAAACGAAGGCTATA
>CAZCWN010000123.1:0-2309 GCA_964502375.1 uncultured Rhizobium sp.
TGGTGCTTGTGTATTGCCAACTGATAAAACATTACAACAATTATTGGATGCTACCGGTGATTCATTGAAGGATATACCTGAATTTTTCATCATATTAGAGCAATTACAAAACAATGTTTCTCTAATTACATCAAGCGATACTCCAAGCAATTATATTGTCGGATCTTATTTCGGCTTGCCAGATAATGAACAGTTTAGGGGCTACTGGAAAAGGGTACAGCAGGCATTATACAATATACGTCACGGGTTGAATATTGAGGGTATAAAACAGGCCTTACCTTTATTCCAGCCTCCAATTGACCCGAGACAGCTAGTACAACAAATTGCTTCGGGTGAAAGTCTAAGTAGTGCGTTATCAAATCTGCAAACCACAATTCCATATTATCGTTTTGAGGTAATGATTCAAAAAGCGAAATCAGCAATTCAGAGTGTTATTCAATTCGGACAGGCATTGCTTTCTGCTTTGGAGAAGAAGGATGCAGAATCCTTGGCGCTGCTGAACCATACCAACCAACAAAATATTTTAGCTTTAACAAGAACCATTAAAGAAGATCAACTAGAGTCTAATAAGCAAACTGTATTGTCACTTGAAGCTAGCTTACAGAATGCCCAGAATCGCTCTGACCACTATAATGATTTAATTTCTAAAGGGCTTTTGTCATTGGAACAGCAGCATATTGATCTGAATATCTCTTCACTTGCTTTCCAGTCACTAGCAATGCCAGCAAAAACCCTGGCTATTGGTGCATATAATGCTCCGAATATTTTTGGTTTGGCTAATGGTGGTTTTAAGTGGGGTGACGCCTTAAATCAAGTAGCAGCGCTTTCTGAGGGCACTTCTCAAATTTTAAGCATGTCTTCTAATCTAGTTTCTACGCGTGCTGGTTTTAAGCGCAGAAAACAAGACTGGGAGTTGCAAAAAAAATTGGCTGATAATGATCTAACGCAAATCCGATATCAAATTGTGGGAGCAAAATGTCAGCAGCACCTAGCTGAACAAGATGCATTAATTTTAGAAAAAAACATTGCTCAAGAGCAGAATGTGCAATTGTTCATGACTTCTAAATTTACCAATGCGCAGTTATATCAATGGATGGCTGCAAAATTATCCTCTTTTTATTTCCAAGCCTATCAACTAGCTTATAACCTGGCTTTGCAAGCTGAGCAAGCATGGCAGTTTGAGCAAGGGGTTACAACTAATTTCATTAAAGGAAATTATTGGAATAGCTTAAATCAAGGTCTGCTCACAGGCGAAGCATTACAGCTTGATTTAGATCGTATGGAAGTTGCCTACATGCAGCAAAATAAGCGTCGTTTGGAAATTCAAAAAACTATCTCTCTGAGAAGCCTTGATGAGAAAGCCTATAGCGACCTAATTACTAGAGGTAGCTGTATTTTTGATCTCACAGAAAAAGATTTCGACCTTGATTACCCAGGACATTACTGCCGCCAGATTAAAACTATCAGCTTGTCTTTTCCTGCCTTGATCGGGCCATACCAGAACATCAATGCAACTTTAACCCAAGTTACAAGCAAAGTCTTACTCAAGCCTGATAATGATGCTGTGCAATATTTGCTGACTGGTACAAGTTCGAATAACTCCCAACCAAATAGCACAGTTTTGCGGACTAATGTTTTTGCCAATCAGCAAGTAGTTCTTTCACAAGGGTTAAATGATAGCGGCTTATTTACTGTTAACTTTAACGATGAGCGCTATCTACCGTTTGAGGGAACTGGTGCTGTTTCTACCTGGAAGTTAGAAATGCCAATTGATGGTCAGATTGATTTAAAAAACATGAATGACCTGATAATTCAAATCCAATATACGGCACTACCAGGAAACAGCTCTTTTGCTGAGTTTGTTAAAAAACACACAAAGCCAGAAACACCGGCACTTCCTGACAAAAAAACATTAATCTAATTAAGTCAGTTTTGCCTTAAATAAATATGAACATCCAAATGTAATAAGCTGCTTTGCTATAAGTTTTAGGGTGAGTTTAATTAACCAAAACTTACTCTAAAACTAGCAGAGTTCTTATATTGTACTTCATTGTGATTATAGCTCATTGTTGTTCTGGGATCATTATGGCCAGCAGTATGCTGTACATGCCATAAATCACATCCTGCATCCAGGGCTTTGGTAATAAAATTCGTGGTATCATTTTGTGTCGGGTTATTGGACATCCTGGGAAATACCGGTACCTCATAAGGAAGTTTTAGTCTGATATTTCCTTCCCTATCTCTATTATAACCTCAATCCCGCTTAACAGAAACCTCTTGCATTCAGTACATCCAAGCCTTTAGGAGGT
>CAZCWN010000124.1:0-2217 GCA_964502375.1 uncultured Rhizobium sp.
GCCCGTTGTTCGTCAGTTATATAAATTGTAACAGTTGCCATTTTTTACCCCTTATAACGTAATATATTTACTTATAATGTTATTGTCAACCTATTCCAGAAAAAAATCACATCCCGGCACAAAAAAATAGCGTAGCGCTGACAATGAGCAGAGCAAGTGCGGAGACGATTATGCAGTCGTATAGGTTCGGGCGGGTCATAGTCGAACCTCAAAATATTCGTTTAATATTTGGCGGATAGTCATCCCGATTGATCTGCTATATCGTTTTTTAGTTTCAATTTCTAGCAATTGTTTTAATTCTTCACTTGACCCAAATTGCAATATAGTTTTGTTATTCGATGGCTTTTGAACTTTAATGCCCATCTGATATCCAGCTCGTTGTAATGCCTTCCTGAAATTAAATTCTTTCAGTCCCTTTTCTTTGCACCATCTAGAGAGCATAATTCCTGGATTTATTTTTATGGTTTCTAAAAATTCAGATATATCATCATCATACTTGGATCGGTTAATCATCTTAGGAATTTGTTTCATATCCATACCTTCAACACAAGTATTCCCTCAATCTCAAACCGTTTTGCTTCTCGTAGCTTTCTAGCGATATACTGCGCAAAATACATAGTGCCAAGTGTTGCAAGCATAACTGTATAAGATAGTGATGTTAAGATTTCACTCATACGTGCCCCTCTTGCGCATAGATAGAAAATCGACCGTCTTTATTGTGGAGTTGGTAAAGAGCTCGAAACATGTATAGACCATCATCTTCGTCGCTCCACTTCCATTCATATTGGAAAAAGCCGTTAGTAGACTCAAAACAAATATTTCCGCTTGGATCATTAGCTATCCACAAGGTTATTTTTTCGGGGGTTGACCCTAGAATATTAATTTCTATAAAATCAGAACAAATAAGATTTTTTTCATTGTTCATGTAATTGCGCGAGAAATCATCTATAATCAAATGAACCTTCTTTACACGTAACTTGCTGTTTTTATCCATTTTGCTTGTCTCCTTAAATTTTCCTTTCTCTCTGCAATTTCTTTATCAATTAATTCAGCATCATAATTCCCGATCTTAACTCTAGCCCGTGACATTGAAGTCATAAACTTAATTGCACAACCAAGTTCAGGAGGAAGCATATTTTTGATCTGTTGTGTAGTGTAGGTTCTCATTTGTGATACATCCAATAGACAAATTTGAATTTTACATTATGCTTTTTACATAAAGCCTCAATGTCTTCATTATTCCCGCCTTCGTAACATTCCTCAAGCGGTGGCTCTGTAGGAATAATTGAATCAACATCGAACATTTCTTTTCTCAACGTAAATTCCTTTATTCTATAAATACCATCAATTAGATTATTTTGAAAATATTCGGAAAGATCTTTTGTAAAGGCATCAACTCTTAGCTTATAGAGCCTTTCTTGTTCATTTTCATATTTATCTGTGATGTTTTTTGCTTTTTTATATTCTTCTAACGTTGGTATGCTCATTCTAGATTATTTCCTTGGTCTATCCATACAGGTCTAGTCAATGCTAGACGTTCTTTTCTATCCTCGATCTCAGCATCGAGTATATCTTTGTCGTAAACTCCAAAACCGATTCTTGCTCTAGCAACTGTTCTAACTAGCTCGTCTGCTTGCGAGTCAGTTATCCCGTATGTCGTGGCAATTTTATTCTTCTTGATCGGAGTCATAATTCATCCTGCCTGCTTCTACACCTTCGCATATCCTCGGATTCTTGCACTCTATCGTCAACTTCCTCCCAGGTTTCCTCGTCTGTATCAAAGTCATCACGGATAGATTCGTAGATTAGGAATTCTCGGTCGGATTGTTCTTGTTGTTGGTCAAAGGTTGGGGTCATTTCTTTCTCCCTGAATTATAATCATCGCATAACTCTTGCATTCTTTTCTCGTCTCGATGAAAGGCAATCTGGTAGCCCCAAATTCCATGATCAAAATAAGCTAAGCTGTAAAAGAAAAGTAAAAATCTTTTATGCAAAGTATAGCCTTTGTAATCATCACAATCGTGGAGTTTGCCAAAACAATTAAACCTTCTGTAAATTTCCAGCCTACCATATGGCATCACTTTATATTTTGGTGGAAATTTAAACATATCTCTCAATCCTCTCTATTAGCTTTTCGCAAAGCTTCTTCGTTAGTCGGTCTACGCATTCTAGACTTTACCCACAATGTGAATAGTGCAACTAGAACGATGATGAATA
>CAZCWN010000125.1:0-2132 GCA_964502375.1 uncultured Rhizobium sp.
TATCGCCTACTTCAAAATCAATAACTTTATTCGTCCGTCTATCAACAGCAATCCATACGAAGGTAAATTCTCCGCCATTTTTTGGTCTTTTTTTATATACGTACAAAGCTCATCTAATTCTAATATTTCTATTTCTTGAATTGAATTTAAGTTATTTTGAGCTTTTTCAAAAGCTGACTTTACATAAGCCGCAGTGCTCTCAATCCATTTTGAGATTTGACTGTTACGAATTCCAGTTAACCTTTCTATAGTTCTGATGCCACAGTTTTCTAAATAAAGCTTGATCACCTTAAGATGATCGGCTGTAGAGTATTTTTGTCTTGCGTCACCTTCTCTAAAAAAAGTTCTGCATTTCTTGCATTTGTACCTTTGCTTGCCAAATGCAAAACCGCTTTTTACATAATCGCTGAAGCCACAAGATTTGCACATTATTGACATAATAATCCTCCATATTTGTTATATACTAGATATTATAACACCTTTATTTACTCCTGTATATAATTATTGGGCAATGCCGGTTATTTTCATTAAAACTTGTAGTTTAAACTATGGTTTTATGGTATAAATTAGGCATTCAACCTAAGGATGTAAGGCATGTTAAAGCAAATTCGCAAGCCACAAATAAATCTTTTTTCAAGTCAACCGCAAGATTTAGTTAAAGAAGACCATCCATATCGAAAATTATTATCCATTATCAATTTTGCAGAGCTAACTAAACCATTAGAAAGCTTGTATAATAAAGAAGTTGGTCGTCCTGGTTTTCATATTGAAAGCGGTTTTGCAGCTTTGGTTTTACAATGGATGGAAGATTTATCTGATCGTGAGTTAGAAAGATTTCTAACTGAGAATATAGCAGCAAAATTCTTTTGCGGCTTTGATATGACTGAAAAAACACCAGATCATACTTATTTTTGTGAGTTACGTAAAAAATAAGCACTCCAAGGCTGGGAGAAATGTTCACTTTAATCAACAATAAGCTTCGCAACAAGGGGTTAATCAGTGATATTTTTACCTTTGTTGATGCTTCAAGCATGATATCAAAAATAGCTCTTTGGAATGAAAAGGACAAAGCTATTAAAGCTGGCGAAGAACAATTAAACAATAAAAATATCAACAAGTTTACAAAAGACAAAGATGCTTCTTATGGCTGCAAAGGTGAGAATAAGCATTGGTATGGTTACAAACGCAATGTTGCGGTTTGTATGAAGCATGGCTTTATCACTAAAGTTGCAGCAACGACTGCCAAAGTTACTGATGCTAAAGCATTAAAGTATATTTGCCCTAAAGGCGGTATGGTGATTGCAGACAAAGGCTATTGCACAAATGATGCTGCAAAAATTATGGCTATAAATGATTGCCACAACGGAGCAATAAAAAAGAATAATATGAAGCTTAAAAATCACCAAAAAGATAATTTCATCAGTGGCATTAGAATGCCATATGAAAGCACCTTCTCAAAAATGGATAAGCGCGTTAGATATTACGGTTTAGCTAAAGTTCAATTCCAGGCATTCATGCAATCATTAGCGCATAATTTTAAGCGTTTAATAGTTATAGACGCTCCACCGATATTCGTTTAAACGGGATCATTCTGTCTAGAATTTGGCAAAATAGCTAAATTGAGGAACCAAAAGAGCAAAAAATGCCATTTTTAGGCAATGTTATTATAAAAATCACTCAAATCTCTTCAAAATAAAAATTTTTCTAAAAAATTGTGCTTTCTATGCGCATTTACGAACAGGCCCCTTAAGTAACCAAACGCAAGCTTTGCTCTGTAGTTAGAGCTAATATCCCAAACATTAAATGACACATCACCTTAAAGATGACCTTTTACTCTTACGAATGCGCCGCCGAAATTATCCTTAAGATTGCTATTCACTCTTTCGGCACTGCTTCTGGCTTTATAGCGCTCTGATTCAAATAATTCAAATTTTCTTTCATCTTTAGGGCTGCGTTTGTTATAATCAATCAGCGCGATTCTTCCTTGTGATGCTGAATAATCACGAATAATCTTAGAATCATATGCAGCATCCATAAGGTCATAGAAGTTGGTTATGCGTTGCTCAGTCATTTTAGCAAGAGGCAGTGCAACTTGGCTGTCATGAACAGAAGCAGACGTCAATATTGCAGCT
>CAZCWN010000126.1:0-2118 GCA_964502375.1 uncultured Rhizobium sp.
AATTTGGAATTGATGGAAAAAAGGGCACCGTAAAACCCAATTCTTTTGATTTTTCAAAAATTAAAGCGCTATCTTTAACTGGTACATTCTCGGCTACAATAATTATAGTTTTAATCCCTGCGTCCATCGCTTCAAAAGCGGCAGACTTTACTGCTAGTGGCGGAACGTACAAAACGCTCAAGTTAATTGTGGGGTCATGCTGCATCGCCTCGGCCACTGTATTAAAAATTGGCTTGCCAAAAACTTCCTGGCCACCCTTTTTAGGAGTAACGCCAGCAGAAATTTTAATGCCAGATTCAATCATGCCTTGGCTGGCCTTTTGGCCTTCGTTGCCGGTCATACCCTGCACCAGCACATTGGTTTGTTGATTAATTATCACGCTCATATTATTTTTTCTTATATTCCTCGACTTTTTCTGCCATCACTTTAGCCGCATAGCTCATTGGCGTGGTTTCGCCAAACAAAGTAATATCTAGCTTATTTTTCTGTGCAAATTTTTTGATCATGTTAAAAGCTTCTTGGTCGCGTGGTCCAGCACGACGAATCACGATTGGATATTTTGGCAATTCCGGTAAATCTTCCATACCTTCCACCACTCCAGATAGCGTATCAAAAATATCGGTAAAGTTGGCAGTGCCTCCAATAATTAAACAGCCGTTCAGTCCAGGTTTGGATAAAGTAATTTTAGTCAGCTGGCGCACTTTTTCTCTTGGTGGGTTGCCAGAGTATTCAGTGTAGTTGGCTGGCGCTCCGCCTGCCTCGATTAGAGCGTCCATGGAAGTCAAAGACGCGCCACCACCAGATGCCAGCACTGCAATGTCTCCATCTAACTCAACAAAAGTTTTTCCTGCTACGCCGCGATGATCTTCTTGGTCAATTTTTCTAGCGGCTAATTCCATTTCTGAAAAATTAGTTTTCTGATCAGTTTCGGCCACACCAGCTAAAAGCTCTTGTCGGGCAATTGCTCCATCATCAATAGTTAATTTAGCATCAGCGGCAAATAGCTGTCCGTCTTTAGTTAAAATAATTGGATTAATTTCCAAATGGCTACAATCAAACTTTATAAAAGCAGTGTAAGCTTTAACTAAAAATTCAGCCAGACTACTTTCACCTGTTATTTCCAAGGCCTCCTCCTGAATTAACTCAGCCACTTTAGCTGGCCAATATTTGCTTATTTTAGAGCTATTTTCCTCGATTTCAATGCCGCCCGCATTAGAAAACATCACCATTGGGCCACGCTGGATTGTGTCATACAAGATAGACAAAAAGAATTCTTTATCTTTATCTAATCTTGCTTCCACCAATAAACTTTCAATTGCTGCCTTATTATAACTTTTATCAAACAAGGCTTCGATTTGTTTTAGAGAAGAATCGTAGTCAGTTGTTTCAAAAATCAGGCCGGCTTTTTTTCTGCCGCCGCCAACTACTTGCGCCTTGATTACAACCGCCTGATGTTTATTTAAAAACTTTTGATATTCTTTTTTATCAAAATCTTTTCCTTTTAACAAAAGACTGTCGGGAACTGCTAGGTCCGCTTCTTTCAAAAGTTGCTTACCTTTATATTCTAATAATTTCATCCCGTTAGAGATAGGTCGCGGTCAATATCACTCCCTATATTTACATTAGTTAATTTATGTTTAGTTATGCTCTCCCATTACAATCGCTATCTTGTGCGACCGCGATCTCTAACGGGATTCATTTTGTCTTATTCTTAAAATAAATCTTCATTTCCACTTCAGCTACTTGAAAGCCAAACTTCTTATAAAAACCAACTAAATCCTGGTGGCAATCAAGAATCACTTTATAACAACCCAACGCCTTAGATTTTTTTAGGGCTGTAGTAATTAATTGACTGGCAATATTTTGCCCCTCAAAGCCTTTGCGGGTCACCACATCTTCAATATGACCAGCCAAAGCTAAGCCACGAATAAATTTTTGCTCAACTAGCAAGGTGGTTGCACCAACAATTTGGCCAAGGTAAAATCTATGCCCAAATCTTGGGCTAATTGTGAAGTGATTTGAGGATCTGTTTCCTGTTTTAATTTCCATCGCATAGCAGTGCTTTTTTTCAAAAGTAAGCAAATTTACCTTATGAAGTTGTTTTTGATTGTATGCCGA
>CAZCWN010000127.1:0-2094 GCA_964502375.1 uncultured Rhizobium sp.
TTCTGATCTCAAAAGTCTAGTCCAAGGTGGCGGGAAGTTCGGGGGCTAGGACATTGTTTTCTGCTGCTTCTCTTGTGTCTGGTTGGCTTTCTGACAAATTTGGAATCTATAAAACCTTGCTCTACTCGATTGTTATATTTGCAATATTTCTATTACCTATTTTTACCCTAATAATCAATTCAGAGTTTTTAATAACCCTAAGTGGTTGTGCAGCATTTATTTTTTTAATAACCATTTATCAAGGCTCTATCCCCTCAACTATAATTCGAATTTTTCCTACGAAAGTTAGAGTGATGGGTACGGCTTTTTCATTTAATTTAGTGTCTGCGATTTTTGGTGGTTTTACTCCTTTATTTCTTACTTGGTTAATAAAAATAGCCGAAAGTTATTATGTGATGATTTATTATTTATTTATTTCCTCAGCTATTAGCATACTTACTCTTGTCCTTGGGAAAGATTATGTTGTGAACCATGATAAAATTGATGATGAAAGAAATTGATAACGAAAAGAGTGAGCAATAAGAGCCCTCATTGTTGAATTTCAGGTAACCTTATTTATATATGTAGATGTGACAAAACAATAGTAGTGCCATTCTTCCTTAACGCTTTGGATAAGGGCGTTTATATCATATAAGGAAATTTGAGGATAAAACTACTGCCTTTTCCTATTTCTGATTTTACTTTTATTCCCCCATTTTGTAGTTCAACAAGCTGTTTAACTATCGGTAGGCCAAGGCCTAATGAATCAACTTTTCCTGAGTTAGGGTTTTGAATCGTTTTATATTTTTCGAAGGCGGTTTGAATCTGTTCTGGAGTCATGCCAAAGCCTTGGTCATGAATGCTGATTTGTAAATATTTCTTTTCTTCTGTGAAAATATTTTCAACGACTATTCTTATCTTAGTTTTTTCTGGGCTATATTTAATACTATTAGAAATAAGATTAGCCATTATTTGTTTCATGCGCTTCATGTCTAGCCTTATAGAACCTATATCAGCCGCGATTTCTTTTTCAATAGAGATGCCTCTTCTTAGGGCGAAATCATGATTTATTCTAATTGATCTTGTGATAAGATTTTCTATTTCAATTTCTTTACTCAAATCTACCGAAAAATTCCCGGAGGTGATGAAGTGAGTATCAAGAAGATCTTGAACTAATTCATTTAGATTATTGGCTGAATCATTAATATCTTTAAGATATTCAGTGCGTTCTGCTAAAGAAATGTTATATTGGTTTTCTTCGCATAAAATTTGAGAGAAAGCGATTATGGCGTTAAGAGGAGTTTTTAGTTCATGTGCAATTGCTGCTATGAAGTCAGAAGGGCGAAAAGCTTCGCATAACTCATTCGGTTTCATGTGTGAGAGTGAATCTTTATTAAAAAAATTAAAAAGGGGTAGCAGAAAAGTTGAATAAGATAGAGAAAGCAAATTAGTTATAATCAGGGTTAGTTATATACCTATTAATAAAACTTATATGCCATTGAAACAATTCTATTACAAAAGAAACCGCATCCAACAGCTTAAAGGATTCTATTATGCTGCTCAAACAGGCAGCTTCTCTGGCTCGGCAAAAAAAATGGGGCTTAGCCAAGCAGCAATTACTCTGCAAATCCAGTCCTTGGAGCGCGATATAGGAATGAAAGTTTTTTTAAGAGAGGGGCAAAAGATTAAATTAACTGAGGCGGGTAAAATTCTATACGCCCAGGCAATTTACTATATTCACGGTATAGACGATCTGTTTGAGAGTTTTGTACAAATGATAGATAGTAAAAAATTAAATTTAGTTGACGTTGCAGCTAATCATGCCAGTATTTCTTATATATTGCCTAAATATATAAGAAAATTTAAAGAAGCACATCCACAAGTAAAATTTAGAATTAGAAATTTACCCAAAGATGAATGTATTTCTCGTTTGCTGAAAGACGAGATTGACATGTTTATCTATCCAATGAGTTCTGAAGAGATTCCTCATGAATTTGAATTTTTTCCCCTTGTAAAATATCAGCCGATTTTGTTAACAAAAAAAGGGCACCCTTTATCCAAAAAAACAAGAATAACACTAGCAGATATTGCTAAATATGAGCTTGTGCGGATTGA
>CAZCWN010000128.1:0-2081 GCA_964502375.1 uncultured Rhizobium sp.
TCAATCACTCAAAAGTCTAGTCCAAGGTAGCGGGAAGTTCGGGGGCTAGGACAGAGGCAGTATGGCGGTGCGCATGAACTTAGTTGTGAGCTATTCTACATTTTGAAGAACTCAGTTCTAGCAAGGGTTGGTAGTGTTATTCCAGATATACTAAGAAGTTTATAGTGAGTGCGTGTTGAGGTAGATGATACTTTTTGTGAATTTGTGAACAATTGGAATGTTAATTTATAAGCTGCTTCTTAGTATAGAGAATGATGATATATTGATTGGGCAACCCTAATATTTTGCACTATGAACAAAACGGCAATTTATAACATTATTGGGAAAACCTATGATGCCACACGCAAAGCTGATCCTGCAATTGTAAAAACTATTTTTCGTTTACTTTGTCCTGAAAAAAATAATCAAAAAAAACATTATCTTGATATTGCTTGTGGTTCTGGAAATTACACTGATGCGCTTTGGAAAAATGGTTTAGATATTGAAGGAATTGATGTATCCGAAGAAATGTTATCAAAGGCGCGAGCCAAAAATCCCAAAATTGCTTGGCACCAAGGCGATGCAAAGCAATTACCATTTGAAAATAATAGCTTTGACGGCGCAACTTGCATACTAGGTACACAACATATTAAAGACATTAATGCTGCTTTTAAGGAAGCTTATCGTGTTATTAACAAAGGTCGTTATGTGATATTTACTACGACGCCTGAGCAAATGCGGCAATATTGGTTAAAAGAGTATTTTCCAGAATTGATAGAGGGCGGGATAAGAACTATGGAAAATTTTGAAACGTTAAAAAAAGCCTTAGCTAACGCCGGCTTTGAAAATATCAGACAAGAAAAATTTTTTGTTACTAATGAGGTGCAGGATTGGTTTTTGTATGCAGGAAAATATTGCCCGGAAGCCTATCTTAATCAAAAAATTCGTGCCGGCATTTCTTTGTTTCATTTATCAGAGTATAAAGAGGAGGTAGAACGCGGCCTGGAGAGGTTAGAGAAAGATATTAAATCCCAAAAAATTAAAGAAATAATTGCGAAATATGAAAATGATATTGGCGATTATTTATTTGTTTGTGGGGATAAAATTTAAAAGCGAAAAACTATTGAGTGAAAAGTTTCTGGTTAGAGTGAGGAGTAGAAAACTCAGAGTGTAGTTTTATTTAAGAACTGGCGCTGATTTCGAAATAAACCAGCTTATTTTCTTTTATGGTGGAGGTGATGAGCTGTGATTTGTTTGATGGTCCATGAGTAGGTGAGGGGGGCAGTAAAATATTTCTATTTTACTTGTAATTTTTCTCCAAAATTTACCCAATATTTCTTAAAGGCTGAAACCAGAAGAAAGTCGAGAATGCTAAGGGTTTACAGAATACGATTATTTTTATCAGAATAAGTCATAGTTAAATTCATTCTTTGTATTCATCTATCCCCTTCAAACTCGCTTCTACCATGCAATGTGGTTCCATTTTCAATAATCAACATTTCACCATTTTTGAGAGCTATACCATGAATTGGAACATTTTTTGCCAGGCACTCTCCTAGGTATTTTAAGGCAAGCTTTACTTCTGGTGTTATACCTTCGCATCTTCCCGGTGCGGTATTAAGCCTAATGTTTCGATTTCCACCTTCCTCTATCTTTATTATCGGGCATTTTAATTCTTTAGCTTCCTTAAAAATAGAGGTATCACCACTTTTCATTAGGAAGTTTGGTTTCTGTAATTCTTCCAAAATATGAGGTGGGAGATTTCATCCCACCTGCTATCTATTTTCAAAAAGGATGTGGAAATAAGATCTCAGGAGATCATGCATCCAAGTGACTCCTCCCTTTCTTCCAGTCTACTATTAGAAGTAGGAGCAGGGCTGTTACTAGGAACTTGTGATTTTGCCTCTGATTCAGGAACAGAAGGTAAGGCTTTCCTTTCAGTTTTATCTGCTGCAATTAGAGCTTGAACAATTTCTGCATGTCCATTGTTTTCAGCGAACATTAATGCTGTAGTTCCATCATTATTTTGATGATTAACATCAGCTCCTGCTGCAATTAGAGCTTGAACAACTTCTACATGTCCATTATTTGCAGCTAATATT
>CAZCWN010000129.1:0-2034 GCA_964502375.1 uncultured Rhizobium sp.
TGCGATGTTATGGCGTGTGAATATTGCGAATAAAACTAGCGGAAAGTTTAAATTAGGGGAAATCTGTGGACAGCATACCCCCGGCTCAGATTAATTTAATACTGTCCCAGATTTCACTTCTAGCTTCCCCAATGAACTCTATAGAGATCAAGTCTTCTATCTTTTAAATTCTGTACAGTGCCTGAGTTTCTTGAGGCGACAAGTGATTGTATATTTAAATCAGAAATAACCACCATTTCAGTATTGGGAATTGATGTGGCGGCGATTCCGTCTCTAGCAAATGGAAAATCACAAGGCGTTAGAATGCAGCTTTCAGCATAGTTAACATCCATATTATCAACATTTGGTAAATTTCCAACAGTGCCAGACATCACAACATAAATTTGGTTTTCTACAGCTCTGGCTTGGCAACAATATCTAACTCTATTATATCCCTGCTTTTCATCAGTGCAAAATGGCACGAATAATATTTTCATGCCTTGGTCGGTTAAATGTCTCGGTAATTCCGGAAATTCCGCATCGTAGCAAATTAGCACTCCGATTGTGCCGCAGTCAGTTTCGATAGTGGAAAGATTATTTCCGCCGCGAATATTGCGCCAATATTTCTCGCTTGGAGTAATGTGTATTTTAGCTTGAGTATGCACTGAACCGTCTCTTAGAAAAACATATGCCGCGTTTTCAATTTTTCCTTCTTTGGTTCTTGTGGGATGGGTTCCGCCGATAATATTAATATTATACGAAATGGCCATTTTCTGGAAAAAATCTACGTATTCTTGGGTAAAATTTGCCAGGGTTTCAATGTTTTTGGTGCTGGAAGATTTATTCTTATCAATCGAAATTAGCGGAAGAGTGACATATTCTGGAAAGGTGATGAAGTCTGCTTTGTAGTCAGAAGCAACATCAACAAAATATTCAATTTGCTTGGCAAAGGCAGTAAAATTATCCACTTCGCGTACCTGAAACTGCACAGAAAGAACGCGCACTGAGTTATTTAATTTTCCTCTTTGTACCGAATATTTTTCATTCTTTGGAGAATAATCAGGATTTTCCCAAAGCATAAAAGCAGCATTTTTGCCCGACTCAACGTCTCCGAGCATATAATTTTTTAGAATTTTTATAAATTTAAAACCGTTTTTTAACTGAAAACCAATAACGGGATCTTTAATTTTATTTTCTATCACTAGCTCAATGTAATTTTCTGGAGACTTCACTTTTTCTTGCCTCTTGGCATAATTTGGCATTCTGCCCGCAAAAACTATCCCCTTGAGATTTAATTCCTTACACAACGCTTTTCTGGAATTATAAAGTCTCTGACCAACCTTTAAGCCCCGATATTCCTCATCAACCACAACCTCCATCCCATAAAGATAATCGCCATCTTCATCATGCTTTGAAGCAAATCCTCCACCAGTAATCTCGGAATAAGTGTGGTCGGCGAAAGCTAATTCCTCTCGAACTATAAAGGCTGCACAATGTCCGACTATTTTATCATCAGCCTCAACAAGAAATTGCCCCTCTGGAAATCTATTAAATTGACCAGTGAGCATTTCAATTGATGTGCTTATTGAGTCTGAGTATGTTTTAGAGCTCAAATTAACAATCCTGGCAAGGTCTTCTCTTGTAACGTTTCGAATATTGATTTTAGCTTTCTTAATTTTATTCATTTTTATTTTTTTAATTAATTTAGAACTCCGCTTCTAGATCTCTGATATTAGAGATGATGCAAAGACAGACCAGATCAGATTGATAAATTACTCTCTATGATTTTTTTGGAATTAATGGGGGGCGGTATAACTGTGAATTACAACGCACCTTATCCTTGCGAATATTATTATGTCAGCTATGGAGAAAGTAAAAATCTTTAAGCCAAGAAACAAACAAATTATTTCCTCTGAGACTGGAATATTATGAAGTCAAAACCCGCTCTATGAATGTGTTGATTATATTGGGTGGAGCGCTGTGTAAGGCGAAAACAGAGAGAATTTAATCCCTCGCACCTATAAATTGAAAAACCGTTTGAAGCCTTATGGCTGT
>CAZCWN010000130.1:0-2021 GCA_964502375.1 uncultured Rhizobium sp.
GGAACTAGATGTTTACTGGATGCAAGAGGGATTTCTTAAGCGAGACTGGGGTTAAGATTTAAATTTCCTGAACCACTTCCAGTATCGATTTCCGTATTGATTATTTTGGTGTTAACATTGCCAGAATTACCATTCTTAAAGAAGTAATTACCCTTGTCTTTAAGTTCATAAGAAGTTTGGTGATTCTCAGAAACAGAAGTTAAAAGCAGATTACCGCCAGTAGTTATATTTAGATCTTTTTGGCCGGAGATATCTTGAGTTCCCGTAGTGAGATTTGAAGCCTGAATTGTTGTGTCTTTAGTTGAAGTTAGATCAAGGCTCTTTCTTCCATGGTAAAGCCCGAAGGCTTAAATATCAGAATTTTTAAAGAAGGATTTAGCTTATTAACAAGCGAACTAACTACGTAACTATGAATAATTGCCTAACCTTAACCAATAACGATACTATCGACATTTTTGTTCCCCTAATAATAAAAAAACGGGGTGGAACAGCAATGGTGGTCATTGCCAAAAATGCTGAGGCAGAAACCAACCAAAAAGCTCTTGATAAAAAAATGATCAAAGCAGTTGCTAAGGCTTATAAATGGAAAACTCTGCTTGATGAACAAAAAGTATCATCGCTTGCTGAAATTGCCGAAAAAGAAAATTTAACTTCCTCTTATGTCAGTAGAATTTTTAACCTGAATTTTCTATCACCAAAAATTGTTGAGAGTATTTTAAATGGAACCCAGCCAAGAACCTTAAAGCTGCAAGATATGTTCACCAAAGAAATGCCGGACATTTGGCATGAACAAGAGGAATGTGGGGATTCTTGAAAAGCTAGAAAAAGATCGAAGAGGGAAGGGTGCTTTTGACGATTTATTCACCAAAATTTTAAGAGAGCTGTGCTGTTGGCTATACGCTAAAAAAAGCTATTAACTCTGACTTTTTTATTTACCCTCTAGCCTTCTTTCGAGCTCTTTTTTGATATTGGCCATGTGGTCTCGAATGTGATCACAAAAAGAAACTATAGCGTAAAGCTGCTCATCAGAAAAATTATGAGCAGAGCTGCTAAATTTATTCAATTCTAAAGAAAATCGTTCTGCCGAACGGCGTAGAAAATAAAATTCGATACTGCTTTCAGGATTATTTTTGTCTGCCATAAAACTTCTAAAAAAGTTGATAATAAAAACGATGTAGAGCCAGTATTAACAGGGCTTTACAGGTTTATTATCTTACTTCAAAGAAGGTGTCTATCAAGTTGAATAACGACTAAAAATCTGATTTTTTTAGCAGCTTTTTGTTATATGACGCAAATAGTTATTACAATTGATCTTTGCCCTACAATATCCATTGTGTTGCGCTAGTTATCAGATTTACAATATGACAAAACTTGATCTAAAAAGATATCTAGACTTACATTCCATCCAAAAAACTCCTTAGATTTTTGTAGTTTACCACTAAATAGCCCTGCACCTGCCTCATCTAAGCTATTTCTAGTAACTTTTTTATATCCAAGCCTAGTTTTATCAGTAAAATACAGTAACCACTCTGCTTTGCATTTTGTAAATTTAAGCAAAAAAATCGGTAAATTTGCTGTTTTTGGATAACTTCCTATTGGGGGGATAACTATAACATACTAAACTAACCTTGCATATTACAGTAGTTTTTTTTAGGATTGGTCAAAAACTATGGCAATTCCTTATTCAAACGACCTAAGAAAAAAAGTAATTAATCTGATTCGGCAAGGTAAAAAGCAGACTGAAATATCAAAATTATTATCAATAGACAAGGCTACAATTTTTAGATGGAATAAAAGAGCTAAAGAGATTGGTAATGCTGATTTCAAAGGTTATCACAATAACATAGATAAAATTAAAATCAGACCAGAAAGATTAGAGAAGATAATTAAGGGTAATCCATCTTTTACATTGTCTGAAATGGCAATAAGAATAGGAAATGTAAGTGATGTAACTGTGATGAATTGCTTAGAGCCTGTCTTAAAACTCACAACCCAATAGCCAAACAAACGAAGGCTATAAT
>CAZCWN010000131.1:0-1980 GCA_964502375.1 uncultured Rhizobium sp.
TAATAAGCTTAGTGATTCTTTGTATTGGTCAAATTTTTGATTTTAAAAAATTAGGTTTAAAATACCGTTTCTCTGCGGGATTTATAACCAATTCTCGCTTTTACAAAGTTTTTATCACCTTGTCGGGAACATTCTTTTTATTTTCAGTTTATTTAGTTTATGAAAAGTGGGTTTTGGCACAAATGGGTACAGGTATGGTTTCAGCCTATAGCTATGCTCAAAGATTAAGTTTGGTCCCCCAGCAGATTTTCCTCTTCTCAATTTTAAGCGTAGCTTGGACACGAATTTTATCAAAACTTAAGGATTTTTCTCAAGTTGAGGCGGTTAGGGATGCTTTGCATATTTCAGCTGTCAGCTTTGGCTTTTCATTTTTTTTGGCACTTGGACTGTCAGTTTATGCGCGTGAAATTCTTTATGTGATTTTTTATGGAGGTGCCTTTAATTTAAAATCATTGGAAGAGACAACTAAAATCTTTCAGCTTTTAATTCTTGCGCTGCCATTTATCGTTCTTTACGGTATTTTAAGTAGAATTATCACGAGCCAGCAAAAAGCCAAGCTACTTGGTTTTTTTGGATTACTTCACTCACTTTGCTTATTTGCTGGAGCCGCTCTTGCTCAGTACTATGCCAGAGTGGAATTTTTAGCATTAGGCAATGCTATTACGTTTATTATCCTTTCGTTCGCGATGATTTATTATTTGCGTTCTGAATATGGTCACAGCACCTTTCGATTTTTTATTTCAAAAAGTTATTTATTAATAGCTTATTCCCTTATTTGCTTTGTCCTTAATCTTGCAATTAAGGAGCGAACAGCTTCTGTAACCAGTCATTTTGAACTAGTTTTGATTTTAACATCTGTATTTTTAGTTTTTTCAATCCCAATTGGAATTTATTTTCGAAAAATTTTAAAGTCGATGGGTTTAGAAAAAAAGGCTATTTCAAATTCAAATAACGAATAAGACCAGTTATTCGCCCCTTGATGGTTGAAAAATAAATCCGGGTCATTTTCCAGCGAAATAAGAGCAAGCTCATCATTATTTGTAGAAAGGGAACAATAATCATTTCTACGGCTTCAAAGAGCACAATAGGTTTTTTATTTTTAAACAGCCACTTCGCAACTAAAGCACCTTTTCCAACACCATAATAAAAAGCCTTATTCAGGGAGTGTTGAAAATCGCCAGCATAGGGTTTGATATGATAAACAATGAGTTGCGGAAAATATTCCATTGGAACTTTTGCAAAATAAGCTTTCCAAGCAAAATCAGTTTCTTCACCACTGCCCCAATAGGAGCCAGCACCAAACATTTCATCGAATCCACCAAGTCTCTTAAAGGTTTGAGCTTTGCAGGCAAAATTGCTACCCATTAGCAGTTTGGTGTGACGAAAATTTTTGAGCGAGCCGCCTATTTTGTGTCGAGGAGTATAAAACTCGCCATTATCGTCTCTTACAATGCTTCCTGCTATAATTTCTAAAAATGTTTTGATGTAGTTCGGAGCTGGGTATCCATCATCATCACAAAAAAGCAGCCAGTCAGTATTTTCAGGAATTGGAAATGAATTGCGCGCCTTTGAGACGCAATTAGCTTCAACCATTAGGTGCTGGAGATTTTTATTGCTGACCAAATCTTCGGAAAGTTTCAATCTTTTAGCATTTTGATCAATAAAGATGACTGAAGTTGCCGAAGGATTTTGACTTAGCGAGGCGCGCAAGCTGCGCTCGACCAAAATTAGATCGCGTTGGTAAGAGTTGGTGACAATTGTAAAATTCATGAATTCACACCTAATGGGATATATCGGTTTTCGATGCCACGTTATAGATTGTTTTAAAGAGAATTTGCAGATCGCGAGTAAAAGATTGTGAAGCTAAATAGTCCGCATCAAGTGCAACCTTTTGAGGAATAGAAATACTATCACGCCCATTGATTTGCGCATGACCAGTGATGCCAGGGCGCAAGCGATGCACCTCATAGCGAGTGCGTA
>CAZCWN010000132.1:0-1969 GCA_964502375.1 uncultured Rhizobium sp.
CAGGAACTGGAGGTAAATCAAGCTTTATGGGTGGAGCTGGGGAAACCTATCACACTCGCAAAGGCATTGAGAAATTGCTTTACTACGCAACGATTTTTTTCTTATTATTGTTCGTAGTTAATTCAGTGGCTCTTTTATTGATCTAATAAAATGCGTAAATTATACTGGTACATCAGTAGTTACGTGCGCAAGCACGGCTTGATTTTTTTATCCTCAATTGTTGTTGCTTTGGTTTTTTTCTCTTTTCTTTTACCTCTACTCAACAAGAAGCTAGCTTTTAAAAAAAGCACTTATATAGCTATTGTTGGTGAATATACGCTAACTGATTTGCCTAAGCCTATTAAGAATCAGCTTAGTGCTGGTCTAACCAAGATAGGTCCAGATTTGCAAGCAGAGCCTTTATTGGCAGAAAGATGGGTGGTTGAAGATGATGGTAAGCAATATCGTTTTGTACTCAAAAAAGATTTGAAATGGCAGGATGGTAAGGAATTAAAATCAGAGGATATTTTTTATAACTTTGCCGATGTTCAAACTATCAGCACCCCAAACGAAGTAATCTTTACTCTTCCAGAACCTTTTACTCCTTTTGTTATTGCCGTAGCTGAGCCAATCTTTAGAACTGAGTGGGAGAACAAACTTTTTGGTCCAGATAAAATGAAAATTATTGGTATTGGTCAGTACAGAATGCTGGATTATAAGTTGAAGGGCAATAAATTAACTGAATTTAAGATTGATGGTCCAGACGCTAGGTATGTTTATCGTTTTTATTTGACTGAAGAAGAAGCCGTGAGTGCTTTCAAAAAAGGTGAGGTTGATGTCTTGCTAAACATTGCTGATTGTTACGATCTTTGTGATTGGCCTGATTTGGAGATGGCCAAAGAATTAGCCTATGACCGCTACTTAGCTGTCTTTTTCAACCACGCTGATCCTTCAATTACCAAGGGTGTTCGTCAAGCTTTGTCTTATATTTTAGAAAAGAATTATGGAACAGCTAGAGCCATAGGTCCAATTAATCCTCGCTCTTGGGTTTATTTGCAAGGTGGCAAGGATTATGCCAAAGATTTGGAGCGGGCTGCTGATCGCTTGATGGATGAAATGCCTAGAACTCCTTTAAATTTTGAATTAACAACGAGCTCAAATTTCATTGATGAGGCTGAGCAAATTAAAAAGGAATGGCAAGATTTTTCAAGTTTTGCGGTAGAGAGGTGTCAAAAGAATCAGGATGTTAAGGAAAAAGAGCTTTGCCAAAATCTTAATTTGCAAATTACTCTTAAGATTAGTAATTTCCCAGATTTAAGCAATTATCAATTATTGTTGATTGGTCAGGAATCTTCCATTGATCCAGACCAATATTTTATGTGGCATTCTTCTCAGCCCACTAATTTTACTAACTATAAAAATACCAGAATTGATAGTTTGTTAGAAAAAGGGCGCAAGACACTAGATGTAGAGGAGAGACGAACTATTTATCAAGAATTTCAGCAGTTTTTGCTTGAAGATCCGCCAGCTATATTTTTACGTTATTTAGATAATTATTCTATTGCTCGCTAATTATATTGCTAGCTAATTGCGGAAAAATCACACTTCCTGAAATCTAGCTAAGGCATAATCTCTCCAAATGAGATTATATTTTTTTCTAGTAATCGTTTTTTATTTGATTTTTGGCCAATCTGTAAAAGCCAAGGTCAGAACTTTTAATGAGGATTTCTCAGGTGATTTGCAGCAATGGGAGCTAGTTAATGGTGCTTGGTCTTATTGGCAAATTAAAGATCAGGCTTTGTATGCTACCTTGACTCAATCGCGCAAGCTTAGCACCATTATGCCCAAAGATGAATTTTGGCTAGGCATGAAGGAATATGAGGTAGATTTCATTTTTAAAGTTTTCGATAAGAGTGATAAAAATTTTGTTTTAGGTATGCGGGATGCCAATCATTTTTATGATTTTCATTTTTATAACAACCAGTTAATT
>CAZCWN010000133.1:0-1876 GCA_964502375.1 uncultured Rhizobium sp.
TGAATCCCTTCAGGGGTACTAAAAAGGATGAATAGTTTAACTGGAAAAATACGTGTCTTGTAAACATGGGTTGACGGGTCAGTTCCGTCTTCATCCTCTCAAATACGCGTCCTAGCATAACGGTATGCAGCTGGCCTCCAAAACCACGCATAGAGTGAGTTCGATTCTTACAGGGCGTGCTTATTGCAGTTCTTCTGCAAATTATGTTTTATTGTAATTAATTTACAATGCAGGTTACGCATAAGTGGTGGTGCATCTGACTTCCAATCAGAAATAGAAAGAGTTCGATTCTCTTAACCTGCACACTTTTAAATCGTTAGTCACTTTATGACGAAGTTAGAAGATATCAAATTTATTCATTTTTCTGAAATGAACCCCTTGCAGGTACAGAGATTGTTTTATAATAACGATAAAGACTTTTCTGTTTCTAAGAAGGGTACTATTTTCATCTGGGAAGATTCACTAGTTCAACCCTTTTCTGAATTAATCACTCAATTGATTAAAGGTGGTGATACAGTTTTAAAAGGTTCTGTAGTGCCTTTTTTAATGGCTATTAAAAATTTAAAGCTTAAACAACATCTAGAATCTTCTGCATTAACCGAACAATCCATGCGGGAATTAGCAGAGAGATGGGCATTTAAAATGCGTTGGAAAACTGTAGGAGAAATTAAAAAGGATTATTACTTAAGTTAATGAATTGTTTAGAATATGCACTTAAATTTTGGGCTAAGTGTAGGAATTACAAATTATAGTACAACAAGGATCATGTTATCAATCTCCCTTTAGGAAGTAGCGCTGCAGGATTTTTACCTATTGAAAGTTTTGGTTTGGATCATATTCTAACATCTTTCAAACCTTCAAGTGAAGTTGTAGAATTGTTACACTACTACTTTTTAGAGAACCCCTATCTAGAATCGAACTAGAAACTTCAGGACCAAAACCTGACGTATTACCACTATACCATGGGGGCTTAGTGTGATAGCTAGGATTCGAACCTAGAACTTCTGTTCCACAAACAGATATGTTGCCATTACAACACAATCACCATGTAGTGCCTCACGAGGAATCGAACCTCTTAGTCCAATGACACCAGATTTACAGTCTGGCCCTGATCCCACTCAGCAGGCTCGGCATAAAGTCTAGGTGGAAGGACTTGAACCTTCAGCCTCCTGCTCCCAAAGCAGGCCATCTACCAATTGATGTACACCTAGAAATAAAAAGCCCCTGCAGTAATCTGCAGAGGCTTAGTTTGTCAATTTAAAATAAACTGATCAATACTCAACTGCTCTGCAGAATAATCTGCGGATACTGATGTTGAGGATATTGATAGAAATTTTTCATTTGTTGAGTTTTGGTTTAGGCTTTGGTTTGCTTCTGTCTTTAGGAGTCTTAATCATTTCATTAGATTTTAGTTACACAAAGATACAACGTGTCTTTTGAATATTCGTTTCTTTTAGTATCAAAATTTTATAAAATGATGAATTTCAACACTAAGTTTAATGGAGGCACTGATCCTAAAAATAGTAACGCCATTAGTGTAACTGAGGAAGCTAGAATAAAGAAAATGCTTGAATCTGGTTACATGTATTCTCCTACTCCAGTGGGGGACAGTTATTTTGCCATTGTAGAAAAAGATAGCATTAACACTAATCGTTTTTTAGTAAAAGATCCTAACTACAAGCAGCCTGGAGTGGATATGGTGCCAAATCCTCTGGGAAGTCCTACCATCTTAAAAGGAGGTCGTGTAATTCAACAAGGACAAATTCAACCTATAACCGGCACACCCCCTCCAGGTTCCTTTACTAGAAATACTACTTTCTCCAAGAAGAGAACTAAGTTTTCAGGAGGTTGATTCTTCTTTGTTATCAAGAAGTTT
>CAZCWN010000134.1:0-1863 GCA_964502375.1 uncultured Rhizobium sp.
AATGGGAATTAGTTCCCTGCCATCCCCAATTTTTAATAAGCGGCCGGGCCGTTCAGTTACTAAAATTTCACCACTGGGCAAGAAAACCAAATCCCAAGGAATTTCCAAACCTTCGGCTATAATTTCAACGTCGGGCCCGGACTCCACAATTTCCACGCCTTGTTGCTCGGGCTGGCTAGGGGCAAACGCCGCTTGAAAAATTTTATCTTTAAATAAATAGCCAACTAAAATAATAGCGGCTAAAACAACTCCAATTATAATTAATATCTTGGTTATTCGCATTCTCCCGGGACTACATTAAACGCTCCGGCTTTGGCAGCAAAGCAAGTGTTAGAAAAAGTTTCTTTGATAGGCGGGCAAGGCGCTTTAATACATTGTACCTGCACTTCTCCGCAAACGGGATCATACTGAGTGGTGCAAAAAGTTTCGTCGTCAGGATTTGGAATTGGAACATCAATTTCTTCCACAAACAATCTGCCATCGGCGCTACGGCACTGGCGCGGATATGATTCCATCACCGGATTCCCTGCGGCCACACAGTCTGCAAAGGAGTTGACCGACTGTGAAGGTGTTTCATTGTCAGCAACCGAACGATCAATTACTTTGGTTGCATAAAAGCCAATACCCAAACCGACAACAAAGGCAATGCTTAAAAAAATAATCTTTTCGCTGAAAGTATTCATATTAAACCTCAAATTCTTTAGATTGTTGGGGATCTAAATATTCCACACCAGCTGGCGTTAAAATATTCTTTGGCAGTGTGTCGAATGGTCCACGAGATTTTAACATACCATCATGAACAGAGAAACATTTTTTTGGCTTTATGTCCAAGGCATAATCAATACTTTGCCCCAGAGTACCCCATGGTGCAGATAAAGGCAACGCGAGCACTGTCACTGGCTTTGCGCAGATATGATACGCATCGCCTGGATGATAAAATTTTCCGGCTACTAAATAACTAGTATTTTCAGGCAATGTCACACTGGGGTGAATTGGTGCATGTGCTTTACCAAATGCTTCTAGGCTAACTCCATTCATATCAAAAGTTTTACCATCATCAACTAACTCATACTTCAATTCAGCCTTTTCTAAATCTACGCCCGTATCCGAGTTGGCAATAATTTTAGCTTGTGGATTATTAACTAATAACTTTTTAATCAACTCAACATCGAAATGATCAGCATGCTTATGAGTAATAACAATGAAATTAATTCCTTCAATACCTGCCGCAGCCAGCGAAAAAATTCCGGGGTCAAATAATATTTTCACACCGGCTTCTTCAATAACTACTGTGCTATGTTCAATCTTTTGTATTTTCATCCCGTTAGAGATAGGTCGCGGTCAAAATCGCTTCCTGTGTTTAGTTAGTTAATATATTTTTTATTACATTCCCCCATTTCAATCATCTACCAGTGCGACCGCGATCTCTAACGGGATTCATAATTAGATTTGTCTGACTGGAGATTTTTTAATTTGCTTTACAATTTCTTTTTCATCATCGGTAATGGTGTATAAATTAGTATCACCTTTGCTGATGGTTTTAAATTTATCATGCAGAGTTTTACCCATGTACTGATGCAATGGCTGCCAAAAATCAACTCCCACACAAAAGATTGGCACTGGCTTAATTTTTTTAGTTTGAACTAAAGTTAAAATTTCAAATAATTCATCCAAAGTGCCAAACCCACCCGGAAAATAGATATAGGCTTCAGCTGCAAAAGTTAAGCAAACCTTGCGAGTAAAGAAATAATAGAATTCTGCAAAAAAAATTACGGGGGAACATTTCCCATGGCGGCAAAGATCTCGGTAAAAGGCGAGGATATGGCCCCCATCTATCAATGGCTTTGCAGCAAGGAGCAAAAC
>CAZCWN010000135.1:0-1853 GCA_964502375.1 uncultured Rhizobium sp.
TTGGTGTAGCTATTGGCGCACTCATCCATGGCTTTGTGCCGGAATCATTTATCGCTAATTACTTATCTAGCAAAGCTTGGTGGACAGTACCAACAGCAGTCTTAATCGGCACTCCTTTGTATACCAACTCAATTGGTGTCATCCCTGTAGTTGAAGCTCTGATAAACAAGGGTGTGCCAATGGGCACAGCTCTCGCCTTCATGACCGCTTCAACCACCTTGTCAATTCCTTCTGGATTAATGCTAGCTAAGTTGATAAAAAAAGAGCTGCTGATAGTTTTCTTTGGCATCACCATTGCCGGCATCATTTTCATGGGTTACTTATTTAACGCAATCTAAACAGCTGTCGCCACCACTTGCATCTTACTAGCACTAAAAACAGTTGTTTCAAAAGCTCTTTGCACTGTTGAAACCGTATTGGTTCTTAGTTTTTCGAAAGTTTTTAGTAGAGTATTTTTATTTTTTTCCAATTCTGCAATTTTGGTTCTAAATTTAATTTCTACTCCTTGTATGGTGCTACTTAACAAACCAACTCCCTCTGCTTCAGCTTTAGACTCATCTAGGGCCGCTTCGTGAGCCAAGCGCTCTTCCTCAATTTTGTTAAGTTGTTCAGCCAAGAAAAGCTGCACATAATATAAAACTCGATAATTAATTTGCTCCCAAACTTCAGTTAATTCTGAGGCTTCTTGCTTTACTTCCATCTTGGCCAATAATTCCATTTTTTCTAATTCTATAAAAACTGGTGTAGCCAAAAGAGATAGGGGCAAGCCAAACATTTTTCGAAGCTCAGTGGCAGTATTTTCTTCCACTACTTTTTCTTGAACAGAAATTATTTTTTGGTCTAAACCGTCAATTAACCATGAACCAGCTTGAGCAATTATTTTTTGCCACTCAAAGGCTTCTATGCCGAACTCTTCCCTCAATTCAGAGCCCAAATTGTCTAATGCCGAGCGAAGATCGATATTGCCTAAAGCTGCCCAACTTCTATTGATTCCAACTGAATCAACTCCAATACTTCCAGCCATTTCTAAAGCTGTACGCGACATATTAACCTTTCTTGACTCATTTAAGAGTCTTAAATATTAATTGCCGTGGATCTTGGTACAAAAAAGCTCCCTTTGTAGGGAGCATCGTTTAAAATTGCGTCAAAAAATTTAACTCGATGCTCGTCAAGAATACCTCTTTTGCTGAAGATCGGACTAAATCCAAAAAGGAAATCACCGTTGCGGCACAGTCGCAGATTTTCACTGCGTTCCACAGCAAAGATTAAAGTAACAGAAAAAAATAAACTTAACAAGCAGTGATTCTATAGCCAAAGTTTTTCTTAGAAATTATTTTTACATCAGCAGAGTTTTCTCTTAGAATCTTTCTCAATCGATAGATATAAACCTCCACCAGATTTGAATCCCTCTCATAAATCTCTTCCACCAATTGATTAATTATTTTATTCTTAGAAAGAAATTGTTTTTGATTGCAAATCAAATATTTTAATAAAAGAAATTCTTTTTTCCTTAGAGATAGCTCATTCCCTAATATAAAGAATGAATTACTATTAAGATTTAAAGACAATGAACCAATGACAATATTGTTTCCAGCAAAACTGCTTTCTTCTGGCTTGAGCAACAAATTATTAACTCCCAAAGTTAAAAACCTATCAATCACCAATGGACTAATCCTTTCCATACAACAAAGTATGGGAACTTTCTTATTTTCAGATTTAATTTCTTCAATAACTTTTAAATGTTCTTTTTCTAAATGAAAAATATTGAATAAAATCAAATCGTATTCATACAAATAAAACTTCTCCAAAAAGATATTGGTTTTATTAACACAGTCAACTAAGTTGGACTTTTT
>CAZCWN010000136.1:0-1851 GCA_964502375.1 uncultured Rhizobium sp.
AACTATTCCCACTTTTTCTGTAATTTTGTTATAATTATTTAAAAAATTATGCACGAAAAAAATTGCCTAAAGTTTCAAAGGGGAGAGTGAGTTTGTATCAAATAAAATTTTTATTGCTGTGGGTTTTACTTACATTCAATAGCTTTGCTCAGACCATCAATATCGCAACTGTGGCGGTTAAAGATACGAGCTGGGCCATACAACTCAAAGAGATGGCCAAGGAAATTAACCTGTGGGCCGGCAAAATGAAGTTTAAAATTATCTATAGCGGAATGGCCGGAGATGAATCCGAAGTTTTGGAGAAAATAAAAAAAGGCGAACTCGATGGCGCCATTTTTACGGGAAAAACCTTAGGCGATATCAATGGTGATATAAGAGTTTTAGAAATTCCTTTCACTTTTTTTTCTGATATTTACAAGGCCAATGGCACTTTAAAAAAAATGATTCCTTTTTTAAATCAGGGCTTTGAAAAAAATGGTTATAAAGCACTTGGTTATTTCAATTTAGGTATGATCTATTTTGTTTCCACCAAAAAAACAGAAGAGTTACAGGATCTCAAAGGTCAGAAAGTTTGGAGTTGGAAAGGCGATGAGCTTGTCTCAACCATGCTTCAGACCATGACGTTGCCTGAAGTCCCACTGGCATTGGACGAAGTCTTACCCGCCTTTGAAAGTGGTAAAATCGATGCTGCTTACGCTCCGACACACGGAATTTTGGGTCTTGAATGGCACAAAAAAGTAAAATATCTAGTGGACGCACCAGTGGCCTATTCTGTGGGTGCTTTTTTAATGAGTAAAAAGGGTTGGGATAAGCTCAGCGACGGTGACAAAAAAGTCATTGAGCGCTTTAGCTGGAAATATACAGATCAGATCAGTCAGACACTCAACACTGACGCCCAAGAATCATTTAAGATGCTGCAATTTTTTAATATCAAGTTTGTAAAATTTGGCCAAGAGAGCATGGACAAGCTGCGCGGTTTACGTAAAAAAATTGTGGCAAAACTCAAAGGCAAACTTTTTTCTGAAGAGGCCTTGAAAAATCTAGAATCCCATCTTTAATAGAGTTGTATAAAAATAAATCAGAGACTTAGAAAGATTTGACTCTCATCTGCCAATAACTTGCGCAAGGGACGATTGCTCGACTGACCAGTCAATGTGCCATCACAAAAAATACCACTTTTATCTTTTTGAGAGAGCTTATTTTGAAATTCATCAAAAGAAATATTTTCGCTGGAGAAATCCAAATAACGCTTATGCATTTGAGCTAAATACTCTGCAGGTTCACGCTGCATCTCCCACAAGGCAAACAAGATGGGTCGAGTGGCCCGCAAGCGCTGGATGGCACTGACTTCTTCAAAGTAAGCAGTGCCGCCCCATGATGACAAGGCCGAAATTCCACCCATAACACCAATTACGGTAGCGGCGGTAGGCATAAAAAAGAACCCGGCCATGAATGTAAAAGTTATGCCGGCCGGTACAGCTGCCGCCACACCAACTAAACCTGCAACGGGTATTAAACGTGTTTTCCACTTGAGTGATTTATAGCGCTGGAAATATTCATCCAAGCAAGTGTCGTCTTTTTTGATTTCGCCTTTTTTAAGCGCCGCTCTAATCGCCTTAAATTGTGCTCGTTCGCCCGCGTGAAGTGGCCCATGCAGCATGCTAGGCAAGAGTAGTGCTAAAGTGATAACACGAATTAAAACTCCCATTAAAGCTCCCTGAACTGTTTCTGATAAAGGTGTCCCTCATTACCAGTCGAGGATGCGCGTAGTCAATATGAACTCCTTTGTTCTGGTGTCAAAAAGACGCAAAGCAGAAATTGGTATTGAAAGTAGCCAAGAGAAAAACATAG
>CAZCWN010000137.1:0-1833 GCA_964502375.1 uncultured Rhizobium sp.
AGTTAGAGCGTTAGACGGAGTCAGCGTTGGGCTAAAACTTGGAGCTTTAGTTGGGACCGAGGTTGGTGTGTCAGTAGGAGAATTAGTAGGGTTACCAGTTGGAGCTTTAGAAGGAGCTTCTGTTGGCGTAAGAGTTGGAGCTATAGTGGGAGTAAGGCTTGGAATAGGTGTCGGGCTTGCAGACGGAAGGCGGTCATCATCAATAAAATCTAGGCCAATGGGCATTTGTTCAGGCTTTTCCCTCTCCTGTTGCGACGAGGAAGAAAAAAAAGATTTTATAAAACCTAACACTCCCTGCGATTGGCTCACTGGCTCCTCTTCACCTTGAAATAAATATTGGGAAGCTTCTGAGGTTTGAGGCAAAGAAGTTGGTTTTGGCCACATTTTTCCAGCTTCTTCTGATGCTCCATTTTCCAATTCGCTTAAAGTTGGAATAGAAGACGTATCAAGAATGGCTTTGATTTTCTCAGCTTCGCTAAGCTCAAATTCATCTTTAGAAATCTCAAAGCCAGTATTAGTTTTTTGATAATGTGTAATGTCAGTTGATAGTTGAGTGGAAGATTTAAGGGTAGATAATTTAGTCATTTAGTTGTAAAAAAATTTAGCTGTACTGTTATACCCCTATCTAACCCTCTTACAAAATAAAAAATCAATCTTTCTATAAGCCATGTTTTTTTTTCAGAAAAAATGAGGTTTGGGTTATAGAATATAGCTTAGACGATGAAATGAAGGTGAAAATTGCTAAAACCTATAGGACACGCCTATTTTGAACACTTCAAGCCTTGAAATAAAAAGTGCAGTATAATTTTTATATCCATCAGTTGTAGTTTTTGCCCTAAATCTTTCTTTGTTATATTCAAAATTTAGGGAAATTTCCTTATTATAATCAACCTTAAAACCTCCGCCATAAAACCAATCATATAAATTGGCGGTTTTAGTCTCACCATTATCCTCAATTCTAGAACTATTTATAGTTTTATAATGAATTCCGACATACCCAAAGGTAAAATATGGCGCAAAACGATCATGTACATCATAGCCTATATCTAGCTTCGCCCCATAGCGATTTTTAACCGTGAGTTCAGTATTACTATTTTTTTCATTATTACTTCTGGCTTTAACATTATTAACCTCAAATATTAGCCCAGGAGCAATAAAAACTTTTTCTAGAATAGAAGGCGCCACTTCAACGCAAAGACAATCAAGGGAGTCAGCAACATTAAAAGCATATTTGTAATTTAAACCCCACCCCCCGTGATCATGGCTAAATCTTGAACTTGTAGCCCCCATAGGCTTAGTGGATTTTACGGCACGTTCATAAAATTCCTCCTTACTTCTAATATAATCTACCTCCAAATAACTGCCCTCAGTTTTAGCAAAGGCGCAAGGAATTAAAAAGACAAAAAGACTCAATGTGGCTATTATGCAGCGTTTCATAAATATAAATTGATAAATGATTCGATTAAGGGGATTTCCAATATCTACACAAAAACAGCGAAAAAATTTGGAAGCTCAGTATTTCAAGCTAGTGTAAAGTGCGAGCAAAACAGAAACTACTCACTCATGAACCAAAAGAAATTTCTAAAAAAACTTACCTTTAACACGCAAATTAAAGGCATAAGCAACTGCAGCATCAAAACCACAAAACGATTATGGCTTAAGAAATGACCAAAATCTGATCTGTGTTTTGTAAGTAAAAAATAATAAAATGAGGTAAATTCGCGGCAGAACGATAAGTGATCAATAATCCTCACTGTCAACCTCTCGCTAAAATTATCCTAACCCCAGTCGCGTTTAAGAGAAAGTTCTTGCATCCAGCGCATTCAAGTTTTT
>CAZCWN010000138.1:0-1731 GCA_964502375.1 uncultured Rhizobium sp.
CCTCAAATCAATTCGTAATTCAAGGTTTAAACAGATGAAAAACCAAGAAATAGCCAAAATCTTTAACGACATAGCAATATTTCTGGAAATGGAGGGAGTTGCATTTAAACCATACGCATACGAAAAGGCGGCTGTTTCTTTGCAAGGCTTAAGCCAAGATGTATCAGAAATTTACCTTGCGGGAGGCAGAAAAGAACTGGAAAAAATTACCGGCATAGGCAAAGCTATGTCAGAACATATAGAAGAATATTTAAAAACTGGCAAAATTAAGGTTGCTGAAGAAATGAAGAAAAAACTGCCGGTTAAATGGGATGAACTTTCTAGGGTGGAAGGATTAGGTCCAAAAAAAATAAAAGCGCTATACCAAAAATTGGGGATTAAAAATATCAAAGAACTGGCAAAGGCGGTTAAAAATCATAAAATTAAGGATTTAAACCGAAGAAAATATTTTACAAGGATTGGAATTTATAAAAAGAGATAAAGGCCGGCTGTTTTTGGGTGATGCCTTGCCTATTGCAAGACAAGTTCTTTACAGCTTAAAAAAACTGCCAGAAGTAAAACAAGCAGATTTGGCCGGATCTCTAAGAAGAAGAAAAGAAACAATAGGCGACATTGATATTCTTGTCGCGGTTGACGAATCAAAAGGTGCGGCTTTTACAAAAAAATCAGCGGATATTGTTTCAAACTTTTTTGCATCTTTGCCCGGCATTGAAAAAGTTTGGGGCAAAGGAATCACAAAAACATCAGTGCATATGGCAAATGGGTTTGATATGGATTTAAGGATAGTCCCTCAAAAAAGTTATGGTTCCGCTCTCCAGTATTTTACGGGGTCTCAAGATCATAACATTGCCACTCGCAAAATTGCTATTGATAAAGGACTGAAATTAAGCGAGTGGGGAGTTTTTAGAGGATCAAAACAGATTGCCGGAAAAACAGAAGAAGATGTTTATAAGGCTCTTGGAATGCCGTTAATTCCCCCAGAAATGAGAGAAAATACCGGAGAGATTGAACTAGCTTTGAAAAATAATTTGCCAAAATTAGTTGGATTAAAAGACATTAAAGGAGATCTTCATATACATTCTAACTGGGAAGACGACAGCGGCCAAAAGAGTTCCATTGAAGAAATTGCTAACACGGCTATTTCTATGGGGTATGAATATATTGGCATTTCCGACCATACTAATGATATAAAAGTTGAGAAAAGCTTAAACGAAAAACAACTCCTTGAGCAAAACAAATACATAAAAAACCTGAACCTGAAATTAAAAAATAAAAAATTTCGTATTCTGCATGGATGCGAAGCGAACATAAGACGCGACGGATCTATAGATGTTGATGACGCAGTATTAAAACAACTAGACTATGTTATTGCCGGCGTCCACTCAATTCATAAAATGGAAAAAAATGAGATGATGGCGCGGATTGAAAAAGCAATGCGAAATCCAAATGTTGATATGATTTCTCACCCTACAGGAAGAATTGTGGGTCAACGAGATGAATATCAGCACGACTTTGATAAAATACTATCAATAGCAAAAGAAACGGGCACAATTTTGGAAATTAATTCGTCTACCCGCCTTGATTTAAGAGATTTATATATCAGAAGAGCTAAGGCTGAACAGGTAATAATGATTATTAATACAGACACGCATAAAATAGACCAATTAAATCTAATGGAATATGGCATTTCGCAGGCAAGGAGAGGATGGGCAGAAAAAAAAGACATAATCA
>CAZCWN010000139.1:0-1665 GCA_964502375.1 uncultured Rhizobium sp.
TTTCAACGCCAATTTTTTCGTATAATTCTTGTATTGCCTTTATTTCAATATTTTAAAATTAAAATTTTTGAAATATTCAACGAATTAATTGTAAACGGTACGTTGATTACATATTGAGCGCTTAGAATATTCATTCCATATTGAATTCCTGTCTAATATAAGGAGTTTAGTATGGATTATCGTTATACGCGACAAGAACAGCTATCTTTAATCAAAGAGCAAAAGGCATCGGGACTAAGCAAAAGGGCCTTCTGCCATAAAAAAGGCATAACTACTTCCCAATTTTACGGATGGATTGCCCGCATCAAGAGATGCAGCTAAGGCTAGCTCTCCCCTCTTTATTCCCGTAGAGATAGTTCCAGACTCACCAACAAAAGAACACCTTCAAGAAAGATGTGTCATTTATATAAAAAACTCAATCAAGATAGAGCTTCAAGGGAAAGTCTCGGCGCAATGGCTGGGCGAGCTTTTAAAGGAGGCAAGTCTATGAAGGATGTTAGGAGTTTTGATTGCATATATCTATGTGTTTCATCTATAGATTTTCGAAAAGGCATATTTAGTTTGAGCGCTCTCGTAGAATCTCAATTCCAGCAAAACCCCTTTGAAGGTGGTTTGTTTATTTTTACCAATAAAAAAAAGGATAGCCTTAAAGCATTGTATTGGGATAAAACAGGATTTGCTCTATGGACTAAAATACTTGATAAGGAAAAATTCCCTTGGCCTAAATGCCCTGATCAAACATCCCTCCTTATAAGCCAAGACGAAATGGAATTCCTACTAAAAGGCATAAACCCTTGGAAACTTAAAAAACATACTGACTTAAATTATTTTATTGCTTAAAAAAATATAAATAAAAAACTTGTAAATCATTTTGTTAAATGTTATTTAAAATATAACTTTTATAAGGCTTATTTATGAAACGAATTGATGAATTAAAAAATCTTCCAGAACTTAATAATCTGCCAGAAAAGTTTAAATTTGTTTTTGCTCAATATTATAATGAAATTGTCTCTCTTAGAGAAGAAGTAAACATGCTCAGAAGGCTTCAATACGGAAAAAGAACAGAAAAATATATCCGTGAAGAAGAAATCTCTCTCAAAGGCACCCTCTTCGATGAAGCAGAGGCTATTGCAGCGCAGGAAATACCATCAAATGAAATAAAGCCCAAAACTAATCAGCAACCACCTGCCTCCAATGAAAAACCAGCCCCTAAAAAATCTCCCTCAGCTCACAATAAAGGTGGTAAAAAGCCGTTTCCTGACGAACTCCCGCGCCACGTTAAAATCCATGATATTGCCGAAGATAAAAAAATCTGCCCCTGGGATAACACGAAATTAGTACCTATGGGCGAGGATATTGTTGAAAAATTAGAAATCAAACCCGCTGAATTCTTTATTACTGAACATCATTATAAAAAATATACTTGCCCCTGCTGCTCTCAATTCATAAAAAGGGAAAATGATGAAAAATCCATCCTCCCTGGCGCATCCGCAGAACCTTCTCTGTTTGCTCATGTCGTTACAAATAAATTCCTTTTCCATCTACCCCTTTATCGCCAAGAAAAAGCTTTAGAAGAAGCAGGTTTTTCTATCCCGCGGGCCACCCTCGCGCGCTGGACCATAGCCGCAGGAAAAGCAGTGAAACCTTTGGTTCAAAAAATCAAAG
>CAZCWN010000140.1:0-1596 GCA_964502375.1 uncultured Rhizobium sp.
ATCGATTGCCTAAAAGTCTAGACCGAGGTGGAGGGAGATTTGGGGGCTAGGACAAGAGGCATCAAGAATTATTAATTAGAGGGTTCCTGGTATTTTCAGGTAGATCTCATAATAATAAGAACTCTATTAAGGAGTTTGCCTATGACTTCACTACCCATGATCAAAACTCATTATTAAAAAGTAATGGTTATTAATTAGTTTTTTGGATGTCTCTTTTTATTCAAATTACTCAGCCTGTGAGAAAAAATATAATATCAATTTAGAGAAATGCTGTCCAAATTTTTGTCCTTTCTAGAAAAAAAAGGAATCACAAAAGATTGCTAAAACTGAAATTCTTAAAAAATGACCACTAACCAAAAATCAAAATTACCAAACTCTAAACCACTAATTTATCAAGCTAAAGATGGTGCAATTGAACTTAGGTTGGATAAAAAAAATGAAACCATTCTTGCCAACATCAATCAAGTTGCTGAGTTGTTTGGAGTCCAGAAAGCAGCAATTTCTAAGCATTTAAATAACATTTTTAAGGAAGGTGAGCTTGAAGAGAAGGTGGCTGTTTCCACTTTGGAAACAACCACTCGACATGGTGCTATTGCTGGGAAGACGCAAGTTCATAAAGTGAAGTTCTATAATCTAGACGCAATTATTGCTGTTGGATATCGCGTGAATTCAAAGCAAGCAACCAACTTTAGAATTTGGGCTACTAAAGTTTTAAAAAGTTATCTAGTTGATGGTTATACGATCAATAAAAAGCACATTGCCAAAAACTATGAAAAATTCATTAAAGCTCTGGATGAAATAAAAGCCTTATCAGGCAAAAAGAATTTGAAAGAAGGCGACTTAACTCCCTCTTTTGCAATCGATTTGGTCAAAGGTTTCGCCGAAACTTGGCTATCTTTGGACGCTTACGACAAAGATAATTTGAAGATCGACAATCCCACCAAAGAACAAATCATTTTATCTGCCAAAGATTTAAAGGCTGGAATTGCTAATTTGAAATCTGAGTTAATTAGAAAAGACGAGGCAACAGAACTTTTTGCCATAGAAAGAGCAAAAGATACGCTAGAAGGAATTATCGGAAATGTTATGCAATCTTTCGGTGGAGTTGATCTTTACGAAAGTTTGGAAGAAAAAGCCGCTCACTTGTTTTATTTTATCGTAAAAAACCATCCCTTTACAGATGGCAACAAAAGATCTGGAGCTTTTTCTTTTGTATGGTTTTTGCAAAAATTTAGTTTGATTGATGTTAAGAAAATTGATCCTCAAACCTTGACTGCTTTGACACTTCTAATTGCCGAAAGTGATCCGAAGGACAAAAATAAAATGGTTGGCTTAGTGATGATGTTGCTTGGGAATGCTAGGAAGAAGTAAAATAGTGTTCGAACTTTAATTGTGTGGTTAATAAAGAGTGTTTCAACAGTGTTAGCTTTATAGACGAAGCTGGAAACGGGGGGCTTAAAATGGGCAGAAGGTTAAGTGGAAACTTTATGATATGAATTCACTACGTTTAATATCAGTTAATGTAGTATATTATATATTATAATAACCCCAGTCTCGCTTAAGCCCTTTCAATCCGATTCAGTCCAATCTTGGGTT
>CAZCWN010000141.1:0-1561 GCA_964502375.1 uncultured Rhizobium sp.
TCATTAGTTATGTGCAAGATCGGCTTGGTCATGATTTTCGTTATGCCATAGATTCAAGTAAGGCAAAGAGAGATTTGGGTTGGACACCACAAGTTGAATTAGATCAAGGGATACGTGATACAGTTCAGTGGTACTTGGAAAATTCTGCTTGGATTGAGCAGGTGCGTAGTGCAAAAAAAGCATGAAAAAAATTCTTCTCAATGATTATTCTTATATGAGCGTCCTTTTTTTAGGAGCAGTTTTATTTTTTCAAAATGCCTCTGTTCCGGGTTTTTTTCACGATGGATACTTATACGCTGCTTTAGGAAAAAATGCTGTTTTGGATGGAAAATGGTTAGTTCCCTATTTATCTGAAACAAATTACGCTCTTTTTGCCGAGCATCCACCTTTCTTTTTTATACTTGAGGGGCTCTTTTTTGCCTTTTTTGGTGACGGATTTTTACAGGCAAGATTGTTTATTGGTTTATGGGGATTATTGCTTTTGTTCATGGTCGGAAAATTTGCCAATCGCTATATTGCCAATGGTATGGGATTTTTTGCAGGCATCTCCTTGTTGCTAATGCCTTTTTTTATAAAAAAAGTCAGATTTCCCAACTTAGATATTCCTTTAGCCTTTTTTATTTTAGCTAGCTGTTATGCTTTTCTACGCGCTCTTGAAGATCGGCGTTGGTATTATTGGCTTCTCTGTGGCCTAAGTTTTGGCTGTGCTCTTCTGCTGAAGGGACCACCTGGTTTGTTTTTACCGTTAGCTTTTTTAGTTTTTCTAGCAATTAAAAAAAAGCTGGATGTTTTAAAGAAAATTAAGCCATGGGCATCCCTAATTTTTGGATTTGGAATTTTTTTATTGTGGCCAGCTCTTTTGTATATAAATGGAGAATTACAAATTTTCTGGAATTGGTGGGCACGCCAAATTACTGGAACAGTAATTCAAGGTAGAGAGACGCAGACTCTCAATGTTTTTACATATTTTTATGATTTATTAAAAATTATGCCACTCCATCTAGTTGCATTGATTTTTCTTTTTAAAATAAGGCGAACACTTGGATCTTTAAACCAGCTCTATATTTTGGCCGCCGTTTTTCCACTGATTTATTTTGTTTCATTATCACTGATGAAATTTAAATATAGCCACTATTTGATACCTATTTTCCCTTTCGTTGCAATTTTGACCTCCATACTTTTTAGAAATTTAAAAGATAAAATTAGAATACGATTTCATGCTGCTTTTTTAACCGTTGGTCTTTTGTTTTTTGTGGCAAGCTTAGTTTTGCCTTTTGGCAAAGAAATTAAACGCGACAAATTTTTAATTGATTCCACTAGTCAGCTTGATCAGCATTATTCTGTTAAAAATGTTTGTCTTTTTGATGATGCCTATGCTTACTGGGCAGCAACCAATTATTTTGCTTACGTTCATCGCGCCAATCTTCGCGCCTATACGCAGGGAAATATAAATGCAAATGAAATAAAGTTAAATTGTGACTCGGCGATTGTAAGAATCACTGATTTACAAAACATCAAAGTGCAATATGATTTAAGCTATCAAGAAATCCATCAAGACAAA
>CAZCWN010000142.1:0-1516 GCA_964502375.1 uncultured Rhizobium sp.
CTGCATGCGTGCTTGTGGCACACTGGCTACTTTGATGATCAATGGCATATCTAAGTCGTTGATTACGATATTGATACCGCTTAATCTTATCACCTCATGTAAGTGGTGTCTTCTTTCATTGATTACGCCAAAACGGGGCATGAATACGCGAACTTCATTGCCGCTGTCGTTCATTTTTTTGGGTAAGTCTAGGCAAAATTTTGATAATTCATTTTCGGGGAGGTAAGGAGTGATTTCTTGAGCGATGTATAATATGCGTTTCTTACTCATTAGGTCAACTGTAAATTTATAAAGAAAATAGGCTGCAAAGATACCACATTATATGCATTTTATCAAATAAAGAGTAGCTTTGCGGACTCAAGAGCACATTATTTTTGTTTTTTCACTCAAAAACCTTCACCCATCACCTAAAGGCTTGGTAAAGCCTGAATAACCATCCTATATGAACATACTACAGCAGGCTGCAGCACTTGCGCACTTTCTGAAAAATATAAACCCGATACATACACTAGGCTTTGTGCCCACTATGGGAGCTTTGCATCAGGGCCATGCCAGCTTGATTAAAAAAGCGAGACAAGATTGTGATATTGTGATCGTTAGTATTTTTGTAAACCCCAAGCAATTCAACAATGCTCAAGACCTTGCCTCCTATCCCAATACCTTTCAAGAGGACGTGGTTTTGCTGCAATCACTAGGTGTGGATGCCCTTTTCAAGCCCGATTTTGAAACCATGTATGGCAATTTTACTCCCAAAAAATATGATTTAGGCCTATTGGAAGAAGTGATGGAAGGTTCTTTTAGGCCAGGACATTTTCAAGGAGTAGCTGCTGCCGTAGATCGGCTTTTTGACCTTATACCAGCCCATAAGGCCTACTTTGGCGAAAAAGATTATCAGCAAATAGCTGTAATAAAAAAACTTGTGGCCTTAGAAAATCATGAAATCGACATCATCGAAGTGCCTACCGAAAGAGCTGAAAGTGGGTTGGCCTTAAGTTCTCGAAATTTACTCTTAAACCATGAACAACTTGGCAATGCCCCGCTTATATATGAAGCTTTAACGGAGGTAAAAAAACACTTTCACACGCTGGAAATTGACGATTTAAGAAAGCTATTTGCCCAAATAATTGAAAAATCAGCAGGAATATTGCAAGTAGAATACTTTGAACTAGCAGATGAAACCATGCTTAAACCCATCAAAAACAAAAACTTACAAAAAAATGTAAGGGCATTTACTGCCGTTAAAGCAGATAACATTCGCTTAATAGATAATTTGAAAATTTGTTAGACTTTTGCAGCCATGCACATAGAAGTTTTAAAATCAAAAATCCACAGGGTAAAAATTACCGGTGCTGACCTAAATTACATAGGCTCTATCACCATTGACCAAAACCTCATGGATGCCGCCCATATTATTGAAGGCGAAAAAGTTAGCATCGTAAATATCAACAACGGTGAGCGCCTAGATACTTACGTAATTCCGGGCAAGCGCAATTCGGGCGAAATAACCATGAATGGC
>CAZCWN010000143.1:0-1504 GCA_964502375.1 uncultured Rhizobium sp.
ACCTTTCGCCAACAAATCAAAAACTCTTTGCCTTAAATCAAGCAAATAAGCTTTAGCCATAACACCCCAAATTTAATTAATAATTTGGTATATTAAATGAATTTAATTAAGAGGATAGATTTTTAGTTTGGTATAAAAGTTAAATATTAGCTAAATTAAACTCCCCAATAGCAGCGTATAATTATTTTTTTGAATCTTAAAGGCGGGTAAAAATCATTTTCGGTAAATTATAAACTGAGCTAGAGAACTTTGTAGCGCGAAAGTATTAAAATTCTGTTTTTATAACTTTTAGAAAATGTGATAATCACTCTCAAACTATTTGACTTAAGTAATTTTGCTTCTGATAATGATAATCACTTTGAATTCCCTTCTATTAAAATTCTCAAAATAAATATTAAATATGCCTAAATGTAGCACCTTAGAGCATCGCTTCAAACGAGCTCTAATTTTTTTTCTGACATTTTTTATCATTACTGAAGCGAAGGCTGGGGAGTCGCCATTTGGTTTCATTTATACCACAGATTTAATGCCAAAAGGGAAGGCAGAATTTGAACAAAGAATTAATGAGCAGCACGGGCAGGCTCATGGTTCATACGATTATCTATATATGCGAAGCGAAGTAGAATATGGAATTACGGACGCATTTCAGGCAGCCCTTTATCTTAACTATGATTACACCAAAGCAAAAAATAATGATGTTAATGGCAAAACCACGGCGGAAATGATCCCGGCTGATCATAATCCCGATGAATCCTATAGTGCCTGGCGTTATCGAAGCACAGCTGTCGAATTTATTTATCGCTTGATGAGCCCCTATAAAGATCCATTTGGGTTGGCGATTTATTTCGAGCCATATTACGGAAAAGAAGTTAGGGAATATGAAGGGCGCATAATTTTACAAAAAAATTTTCTTGACGATCGATTAGTTCTTGGCGCCAACATTGTTACTGAATATGAGAAAGAAAGATCACCGGGGGCATTCGGGGCCGTAGAAGGTGATGATGATTATGGCGCAAGTTGGGCAAAAAGAGTTAAACTCGATACTTATCTTGGCGCCTCATATCGCTTTGCTTCAAATTGGTCAGCTGGTCTTGAATACCGACTGCATAACGATTATGACGGCTACAGAATTAGCCGGTCAAACCACATACAACTTGCCCATTTCGCTGGTCCAACAATTCATTATGGCGGAAAAAAATATTTTTGGACTTTGGCCGCATTATTTCAAATTCAGGGGAAGGGGCTAACTCCAGAAGAAAAAGCCTTTACTTCGGATGGAAAAATTTATGGCGATCACGCCAATCTTGAAGCTTTGCGTTTTACTATCGGCATTCCTTTTTAAGTAAAAAATATGTCAAAAATTAAATGGAATTTACTTCCAACCCTAGCAATAGCGCCAGCCGCGCTTGTTTGCCATACCGCTTATGCCACTGTCTATCTCAATGAACAACAAGCCCAACAAGCAATTTTTGGTAATGCTAAAATGACCAAAAACTTTGTTACT